>JAUNBY010000420.1 GCA_030526935.1 Clostridia bacterium | reverse complement strand
TTCCGTCAGGGCGGCGGCCGTTTCGTCGGGCAGCGCCGCGCCCTGCCCGTCGGTATTGACGACTATGGTCTTGTAGTTGGCGAACAGCACCATATCCGCCCATTCCTTCACCATGGGCGCGACCTTCTTTGAGAGCTTCATCTCCCATCTGTCGTAAGCTCCCATTTCGTCCGGCTGTTCAAACTTGCGCATCTGCGCGTGAGCCACTAAGACTACGTGTACGCCCCTGTCCACCAGCGCCGTAAGCTCGTTGAGCATCCGTCCAAATTCTTCTTGTAGATATACATAGCCCTTGCCGTATCCGAACCCTTCAAGCCCGTCCACCTGCGCTCGCGCGCATATCATCTCTATGCACAGCTTCTCCGCCCAGTCGGCCGTGTCTATAACAAGCGTCGCCGCTTCGTTCACATGCCCGGAGAAGTACTTTATCTGTTCCATGAGCATAGCCCAGCTCGTCGGAGCGGGCGTCCGCGCTACGTCCATGTGCCTGGTGCCGCCCTCGGTGTCTATGAACACCACAGGATGAGGAAACGCGCTTGCGAACGTCGTTTTCCCTATCCCCTCGGGGCCGTATATCACCGTCTTGATGGCGGTCTTTACCCGTCCCTTTATAATCTCCATCAGAATTTACCCTCCTCCCATGTCCGTTCAGGTTCGACCAGGGCGACGGCTTCCCCGTCCTCTATGATTATCTGGCATTCATCTCCGTCGGTCGATACCCGCGTGGCTATTGCCTGCAAGCTCTCCGATTCGAGCCATTCCCCGAACCGCCTGAGAGTATCGCCGTCCAGCGCCTCCAATCCATCCAGCAGCACGAATCCGCATTTGGGATTGATTCCGCGCACTATGGCCGTCGCCACCTTCAACTGCTCGCTTCCGGACATGCCGTCCCATGAGTAGCCGTTGTAGTACAATTCCCCCTTTTCCACCGTAAGCCCTTTCAGCGGCAACTTCGCCCCGTCCAGCAGCGCCTTTTTCCCGTCCCTGATCTTCTCAAGCGCCGTCGTCATTTCGTCGTACTGCCTGCGGTACATTTCCGCGTCCTCCATGGCCTTTTCCCGGTCGAGGTTGGCGCGAACCCTGGCGTTTATCTCCTCGATTGACGCTATGTCCCGTTCCAGCTGTTCCGTCGATTCGTCGCGCAATTCAAGCGCGTCCCTGTTCGCGGTTTCGAGGTCGTTCGTAACCCTCTCGACCCATATTTCCGCCTCGCGCAATTGCCTGATAAGTCCGTCGCGCTCGCGCGTAGCCATTGCAAGTTCGTTCTCGAGCCGCGTCTTGTTCATTCGCTTGCGCTCGTTCTCGCCGTTGCGGGCTAATATGTCCTGTTGCCGCTTTATAAGCTCGCCCGCGCTTACCACCTGGCGCGGCATGTCCTCGTACATGGGCATCTCCCGGGCGAACTTCTCTTTCTGGTCGGCTATCTGCCCTATGGCCCTGCGCCTGTTGTAAACCTCGTTTTCTTCGCGCTCCATCTCGCGAAGCCTGTCGCCCACGCCTGCCACCTTTAAAAGCGTCTCGGCCTTTTCCCCCGGCGGGGCGTTTAAAAACCTCGGCAGATCCAGCGCCAATTGTTCAACGAATTCGTTTAACAGCTTCTGCCCGCCCTTGCGCCCGCTGGGATCGGTGACGTAGAGCGTGGAGTTATCGCCCCTCCGCTCGACTATGAGGCCGCTGTCCATCTCCACCTTAAGCCTCGGCGGTATGGCCGACCCCTCCCGCCTTGGCGCGTCGGGTCTGAACCTGTCCCCGCCAAGCGCCCAGGCTATGGCGTCGAGTACGCTCGTCTTCCCCTGGCCGTTTTTCCCGCCTATGACGGTCAGCCCGTTCGCGGCGGGTTCCAGCGCCACGGCCTTCACCCGCTTGACGTTCTCTATCTCCAACCGGTTTATTTTCATCTCACGCTTCCTCCTTACTGCGCGAACTGCGCGTATCCGCCGCCGTCGCGCCCGGCGACGTCGCTTAATTTCGGTATTTCCTCCCATATGAACCGCCCCAGGCCGCCCCCGCGCCACTGTCCCCAGCCCCGAGCGCCTGCCGTGATTGAAGCCCTTCTCTATGACCTTCCAGTTGAGCGGAGCGCTAAGCGCGGTCTTCTTGTTGGGCACCAATTCTATCCAGAATTCCATCGTCCAGGGATCCAGTATCATCTCGCTGGACGCGAGCGTCACCCTCTGTCCCGAGGGGCCCGACGTGCGCAGAGGCCTTTCGCATATGCCGTCCTCGTCGATTATGGGCTTGCCGTCGCGCAATACGTACAAGTGGCGCGGCCCCGTGAACATGAACTTGTCCACCTTGCTCTTCGCGCTGTTCATGCCGGTCACTGCCGTCAGCGAGTTCAGCACCTCCTTGAAAAACCCCTTGATTATGTAGTCGTATAAAAACAGCCTGTCCCCGTTCTGCGCGTCGCGCAGGAATATATTAGGCGCGTTGCGGTAGTCCTCCTCGCTGCCGAACAATTCCCCGTCTTCCATTTCCTTCACGCCCTCCGGAGCCTTGGACGCTATCCACGCGCTCCTTACCGCCGGGTTCGCCGGCTGGCTTCCCAACAGCGGCGTTATACCCGTGAGCCTGTAAAACTTGTGCTCGTACTCGAATTTGTACTCCATGTCCCTTCCTCCATCTTTAGTTTG
>JAUNBY010000035.1 GCA_030526935.1 Clostridia bacterium | reverse complement strand
CCCCAAACAATCGCGAAGCAGGGATGGCTAAAGTTACATATCGCCTGACGATGCGCAATCCCTCAAAATTAGAAGTTATGTAAAAAACAGTTGACAAAGAAAAAAACGCGGTAAATATGAATAAACTTCTTGAAATGAGACAGATGTTATGTTATACTAAAAATGGTTTTAAATGGAGAGGGTTTCTCGTGGAGCAGAAGTAGCAAAAAAGCGTTTCGACATAGTTGTGCGTAATATCGATGCAACGTTCGCGTTTTACCAATTTGACAGCTTGCCTCCGCGAGATGAGAAGAACCGGAACGGAGCGACGCCTGAGAGTTCGGCGACGGCTTCAACGGGGAGCATAGGAGGCGCGGATGCTGGCAGGAATGTCGGAGGGCGAAGCATACGCTCGTCCCGAAACCGTCGAGGGCGGCGCGGACGAGGGCGTCGGCTGCATTTTTTGTCTGACCGGGCGGGAGGCGAGCGTCGCTGAAGCCGTCGGACGCGTCTGCGAAGGCGCGCGCGGTTGCGTGGCCAGGAGGGTGAGGCGCAAAACCGAGCGCGGCGTGACGACGCTGATTGAGGATGTCCTCTTTCCGGGCTATGTGTTTTTCTCCGCGCCTTCCAATTTTTCTCCCCAAAGCCTCCCCCGGGAGGATGTGATTCGCGTTCTGGCCACGCAGGAGGGCGATTGGCGGCAGCGCGGCGACGACGAGAGGATCATCCGCTGGTTTCTGTCCCGCGACGGTCTGCTTGGATTTTCAAGCGCCTACAGGGAAGGCCAGAAGGTTCGTATCGCAGAAGGCCCTCTCAAGGACCTGGAGAGCCGCATACTGCGCCTGGACCGGCGCAATCAGAACGGTCAGGTAATGCTGACGGTAGGCGGACGCTCGTTCAAGGTGTGGCTGGGGTTTGATATGATCGACCGGATGTGACGCGCGACGTCATAATTTTATTAATACAAAAGGGAGCATGGAATGGAAGGAACGATGCTGGAAATCGATCTGGGCAAGCTGATTCGCAGGGTTTTGCGGCGCGCCTGGTTGATTGTTCTATGCGGCGCGATCGCCGCCGTCGGCGCGTATTATTATACGTTAAATACGACAAGCGATACCTATACCGCCTATGCAAGCATGTACGTGTCCAACAACAACCCCAACGCGGCCAGTTTTCAATACGCGAGCACAAGCGACCTGGATACCGCTATTCGCCTGGCGGAGACCTACAAGGTCGTCATCCGAAGCAACAAGGTGCTCGACGTGGTGGCCGAGCGCCTGGGAGGGACGTACTCGACGGATGAGATCGCCAGCTGCATCTACGTGGATTCGGTTGCCGATACCGAGGTTATGCAGATTTACGTCACCACGGGCGACCCCGAACTTTCTATGAATATCTGCAACGCCGTGGCCGAGGTCGCGCCTTCGGAGATCATTCGCGTGGTCAACGTAGGCTCGGTGGAGGTGATAGATTACGCGACGCTTCCCCTTTGGCCCAATCAACGGCCGATGATGCGAAACGCCGCGATGGCGGCTTTGTTAGTGATGATTCTGCTGGCGGGCGGATTGGCGCTTTACTGTATTTTTGACGGGCGCGTTTGGGAAGCCAGCGATTTGCAGTCCCGCTATAAGATGCCGGTTCTGGGCGATATTTTGGAAATGGACGACGAAAAAAAGCGCGCGCGAAAGAGAAAGACGCGCGAGCGAAAGGCGGGCAGCCACTATATTCTGAACAAAGACACCCCACCGGCGGTCGCCGAGGCCTACCGCATGCTTCGCGGCAACCTGCGCTTTGCGTTGATGGATAAAAACAGCAACGTCGTGCTGGTTTCGAGCACCGTTCCGGGCGAGGGGAAGTCCACGGTCTGCTGCAATCTGGCCATCATTACCGCCGCCGAGGACAGGCGCGTATTGTTGATCGACGCGGATATGCGCCGCTCGCGCCTTGCTGCGTACCTAGGCGTGAGACGCAAGGGCGCCGGCCTGTCCGGTATTCTCGAAGGAGACGAGACGTTCGACAGCGCGGTCATGCGGGGCGTTAGAGGTTGCCTCGACTTCCTTCCCGCTGGCTCCATGCCCTCCAACCCCTCCGAACTGCTCGGCTCGAAGCGCACGAGCGAACTGCTGCGCGTGGTCAGCGAACAATACGACCTCGTGTTGATCGACTCCCCTCCGCTCAACGTCGTCAACGACGCGCTTTTGCTCTCCCAACAGGACATGTCGCTGCTGCTGGTCGTGCGCAGCGGATTCTCGCGATATTCGGAGATTGAGCGCGCGCTCGAACCGGCGAAGTTTGCCAGAATCGACCCTCTGGGCTTCGTGCTTACGCGGGATAAGAAGCGTTCCGCCAGGAAAAGCCGTCGCTACTCCGCGTATTACCGTAATTACGACCCCGCCCTGTAACGTCTTTATTATGAGGCGTCAGACCCTGCCGTTTCGAGAAAGGAGACATATGCGAATGTTTCGAAAGAGAATGGGAAAGCGCGTTTTGCTGGCTGCGCTTTTATTTGTGCTGGCCGTCTTCTCCGCTGTTCCGGCGACGGCTTCCGATTACGGAGAGCTCGCGCTGTTGGGAGAGGAGGTAGCGCTCCCGCTGCAGACGCCGACTATAACCGCGCCCGAATATGACGGCGAGGGCAGGGTAATCGCGGAAACCGTGACCGACCTCGACGGCGCCCCCGCCGTAAACGCGCGCGGCTATGCCTCCGCTGTATATACCTACAACGAATACGGACAGATTCTTACGCAGGCGTATTACGGCCTGGACGGCGAGATGGTCGTGACCGACGAGGGCTACGCTCTGGCCCGCTACAGCTACCAGACGTTTGCCGGGCGAAACGAACCGCTGCTCGTTCGTGAGGAGCGCTTTGACGCCGGCGGTGGTTACGCCGGGGTTACTGGCGGCTATGCCGTGATGGAGAATACATATACCTCCGATGGACTAATCGAGACCGTAAGCTATTATGACGAGCACATGGCGCTTACCCAACCGACGGGGGGCTATGCGCTCGTTTGTTATACCTACGACGCGGACGGAACGCTGGCGCGCGAGGAGTATTTCGGCGCGGGCGGGCGCGGGGACTACAGGACAGGTCCGCTTGGCGGCGCGATAGTCGAATATGAATACGTGGTTACGCCCAGCGGCGGAGAAAGGCTTCTCTCCCTCGCCATATACGACGCGCGGCACGAGCCGACGCTCGGAGGCGACAAGTACCACTGCATGATCAACAGTTACGACGAGAACTACAACCTTATCCGCACCGATTACTACGGGGTCGCAGGCCAGCGCGTGCGCGCGCGGGTCGGCTATGCTTCCGTCACGCGGGCTTACGACGAGTTCAACCGGGTGGTGGATGTTTGCTACTACGATACCAACGAAATGCTGACCAAGCTGGTCTCCGGCTACGCCCGCATTACCTATACCTATCACGATGACAGCGACCTGGTGCATTTTGAGACCTATTACTCGGCGGACAACGAGCGCGCCACCCTGCTTCAGGGTTATTCCAGAATCGAGTACGAATACGACGGCGATACCTACGACTACCGGATTACCTATTACGACCTGGCCGACGGCTATACGATGAGCATGTACGGCTATGCGCGCGCGGAATATGTGTATGCGCAAAACGCCGGGGTTTATGAGACCAACGCGGACGCCATGAACGAAAGCGAACGCGTCGAATTGGGGATGAGCGCCGTCAAAACCCAGAAGCTCTACGATCAGCATTTTGAGTTGGTGGAGGTCAAGGCCGGGCACGCGGGCTATGAAAATACCTGGAACGAAAACGGCCAGGTCGTTCAGACCACCTACATGGACGCGAATTGGGAGCCGACCCAACAGCAGGAACTGCACTACGCCACCGTCCGCTATCGCTATGACAGCGACCGCGCGGGAGCGCCCGCGGTTTACGAAGCCTATTTCGACGAAAACGATGAACCGACCGACGCGCCCGACGGCTACTATTCGCGAACGATGAGCTATACCGGCCCCGAGGGAGAACTGCTGCTGAGCGAGGAGTTCTGGGGTCGCGACGGGGAAGCCGAAATTTCGACCTCCTCGGGCGCGCATCGCGTCCGGTACGCCTACGACGCCGACAAGCGCCAGATAATGGAAAGCTATTACGACGCAGACGGGAATCTCGCGGTCTGCAATCAGGGCTACGCCATGCTCAATCGGGAGTATAACCGCCTTGGCGGCGTTTTGAAGGAATATTATTTCGACGCGAACGGCAACTATGTGGTCTCCAACGGCCAGTACGCCGCGCGCGTGATGCGCTACGACCCGCAGGGCAGGATGACCGGCATCCGCTATTTCAGCACGACCGGAGAGGCGCTTATGCAGCGGCAGGGCTATGCCGCGGCGCGGTATGCCTACGACGAAAACGGCAATGTTCGCCTGACGTGCTATTACGACGCGCAGGACGCGCCCGCCCTGGCATCCTCGGTCGGTTACGCGGCGCGGCTTACGGAGTATGACGAGCGCGGGCTTTTGAAATACGAACGCTTCTGCGACGCGGAGCTTGAGCCAATGCTGTGCGCAGAGGGCTACGCCGCATGCAGCTATGTCTATGACGAGGCGCTGGGACTGGTCACGCGCGTGGACTATGTGGGAATAGAGGGCGAGCCGGTTCTCAACGCGCAGGGCTACGCGAGCGTGACCTCTACCTACGACGAGGCCGGGCGCTCGCTGCACATCGCCTATTATGACGAGAACGGCGAATTGACCGTGCCCAACGCCTACCTCTACGCCTCTCTTACGCAGGTAAGGGACGCCGACGGGAATGTGCTGCAAACCGTTCTGCGCGGCGCGGGCGGCGAGCTGGTAGACGGCAGGGACGGCTATGCGATACGTCGCCGCACTTACGACGAGTTCGGGCGCGTGCTGACAGAGGAATGCCTGAACGCGCAGGAACAGCCCGCCAACGGGGATTACGCCCGGCTTGAGTATGAATATGACGAGCGCGGCAATGTCATCAGCGAGAGCTATTTCATGTCGGACGGCAGCGCGGCCACGTTGCGGGCCGGTTACCATTCGATTGTATCTTCCTGGGACGACGACGACCGACTGATACGACAAACCTATCTGGGCGCGGACGGCAGTCCGGTTTTGAATTCGGAGGGCTACGCGACGCTGCAGCGCGAGTTTGACTCAAACGGCAACCTGACGCGCGAGATCTACCGCGACGCGCAGGGTACGCCCACGCGCACATCCTTGGGCGCGCCGGAACTTCGCCGCGCCTACGACGTGAACGGACGGCTCGTCCGCGAGGCGTTCTTTGACGAGAACGGAAACCTTTACATGCTCAACGCCGACTACGCGCAGGTTACATACACCTATGACGCGCGCGGCAACGTGGTTTTCGAGGAATATCTGGACGACGCGGGTCAGCCGGTAATCGCCAGGGTGGGCTATGCCTCGGTCGCGCGCGTTTACAACGAGTTTGGAAGCCTTTTAGCCGAGGCTTTCTACGACGAGCAGGGCCTTTTGCTGGTGCAGAGGGACGGCTACGCCATGTGTGAAAACATATACGACGCGCAGGGCCTCCTTCTCGCGCAGAGATACTTCGGCGCGGACGGCGCGCCAATCGCGCTGCCGGAGGGCTACGCGTCGCGCGAGATCGTGCGGGATTCGAGCGGGCTTGCGCTTTGGGAGACGTATTTTGGCGCGGACGGCGAGGCGGTCGCCCTGGCGGACGGCTACAGCCAGATCGCCTATACCTACGATAATAACGGCCGCGTCAGCATGGCCGCGTATCGCCACGCGGGCGAGCCCGCGACGTTGCCGCAGGGACATTCCGCCGTCGGATACGAATACGACGCGTACGGACGCGTGATTAAGGAAAGCTATTACGACGCCGGGGGCGCGCGCATCATGCTGCGAGGCGGATATTCGGCGATTTCCTACCGCTACGACGCCGCGGGCAACACGCTGCGCGTGAGCTATCTGGACACGCAGGATAACTATACGCGCCTGCCCGAGGGTTTCAGCATCTGGCAGCGCGAGTACGACGCCTACAACAGGGTCATCGCCGAGCAATATCTTGACGAGGAGGAAACCGGCGCCTCTCTGACCAACCGCAGCGCCGCCGTGCGCCGCACCTACGACGAGCGGGGATATGTGATACGCGTAGAGTACCTCAACGAGGCGATGCTGCCGGTGCGCCTGGCTCAGGGCTACGCGATAATCGTCTATCAGCGCGACGACAATGGGCGAATAACCTACACGCAGTACCGGGATCAGTACGACCAGCCCATCTCCCTGTCCACCGGCTATGCCGCGATCAGCTACGTTTACGGCGACGACGGCCTTGTCTGGCGCACGATTTACCAGGACGAGCAGGGTCTGCCGACTATCATTGAAAACGGCTATGCCATGATGGAGTACATGTATGACGAGAACATGAACATCGTCAGAATAGACTACCTTGACGGCGAATACAGGCCGATCACGCTTTCCTATGGCTACAGTTCGCTTACCCGCACGGTGGACAAAAACGGCAACATAGTAACGGAGCGCTATTTTGACCAGAGCGGATTGCCCGTGCGCTGCACAAACGGCTACGCCGAATTGCGCAATACTTACGACAACCGCGGCCGGCTTATCGGCGTCGCATATCTCGACGAAAACAGCGAGCCTGTACTCAACCATGAAGGCTACGCGTCGCTGGTTCGGGAGCTTGACAACGCGGGTAACGTGCTTGTGGAGCGCTACTATGGCGATAACGGCCAGGCGCGCTCGTGCTACAACGGCTACGCCGTAATTATGTGCGAGTATGACGCGGCCAGCCGCCTTGTGCGCATGGCGTATCAGACGGCGCAGGGAAGCCCGGCTAATTATATCTCCCGGCGCTACTCGGCGCTCGAACGCGAACTGGATCAAAACGGCAACGTGCTTGTGGAACGCTACCTGAACGCGCAGGGCAACCTGACCGTCTCCAGCGACGGCTACGCCATGGTTAAAACCGAGTACAACCTGGCCAACCGACCCACGCGCACTGAGTATTACGGCGCGCAGGAGACGCCCATACTCATATCCGGCGGCTATGCCGCGGTGGAGCTCACCTACGACTATTACGGAAACATCGCCAGCCGCCGCTTCTACAACATAGAGGGCGAGCTGTCCAATAACACCAACGGTTACGCGCAGGTCAACTACCTCTACGACGAAAGTGGCGTGCCGCTGAACGTCATATTCCTAGACAGCCGCAACGCCTCGGTGCAGCCGACGAACTCCAGCTACGCAAGCGTCAATAACGTTACCGACGAACTCGGGCGGGTGATAACCACCATCTATACCGACGGGGAAGGTAACCTCACATTGGGCGACGAGGGATACGCGGTCTGCCGCCGCACCTATTACGAGGACGGGCAGATCCGCACGGAGCACTTCTATGGCGCATACGATACCCCGATAAAGATGGCGGGCGGCTATACCAGCCTGAGCTATTCAACCCGCGAGGGGGACGGAAGTTACTGGGTGACCTGCCAAAACGAGATCCCCGAGGACGAGAACGACATCATCATGTGGCGCGAGCGGCGCGACCACGCAGACCGCGTGATACGCCTTGAATACCTCAACGCCGACGGAACCGGCGCGGTGTGCGCCGACGGCTACGCGGCGATCGCCTACACCTATTCCGGATCAGGGCGCGTCAGCCGGGAGGCGTACTTTGACGCCGAAGGCCAGCCCTGCGCGGTCGACGGCGTATACGCAAAGAGCTTCGAGTACGACATGGACGGAAATGTTTCGCGGGAAACCAACCTGGACGCGCAGGGCAATCCCTTCCGCTGCTCCGATGGCTACGTATCGGTCTTATATACCTATGACATGGACGACGCGCCGAGGGTTACCGAGCAATACGCCTGGTTCACGGACGAGAACGGCCAGCTGGTTTTGTGCGTGCAGGGCTATGCGGGCAAGATGGTGCGCTATCGCGACGCTACGCACATTTATACGCAGCAGTATTTTGGCACGGACGGCGCGCCCATCATGCTTGTGGAGGGCTACTCGATGCACCAGTATGAACTAGACAATTGGGGCAACGTAACCTGGGACGGGTATTTCGACACCTCAGGCGCTCCGGTGAACATCGCGCTGGGCTATGCCAACATAGAAAGAACCTTCGACGCGAACGGCAACCAGACGAGCGAGCGCTATCTTGACATGCACAACAAACTGGTCGACAACCCCGACGGCGTCGCGGGCTGGTTTGCCACCTATGACCAGGCGGGCAAGCTGACGGACATGTATCGATACGATTGCGAGAACAACGAACTGGAATAGGAGGACGTAAAAATGAGGCATTGGAAACGACTTATGTCGCTGCTTGTGCTGCTCGCCGCGGCCGTGGTCTTCGCGATGCCCCCGGCCGTCGCCGAACAGGACGCGGATGGAATCACGTTTATGCTGATCTGCAACGAGGGCATGCAGAACGATTCCGGAGATGTGGGAAATACCATCATGCTTATCCACATGCTACCGGATACCGGCATCGTCAAGCAGGTGATGCTCAATTGGGATATGTTTGTAGACTATCCCGGCTATGATCTGCCGCAGCTTTTCGACCATCCGTTCCGCGTAGGCGGACCCGAGGAGACGCTGCGCATATTCAACGAGAACTTTGATATGGACGTGCAGTCTTACCTGTCCATCAATTTTCTCAACCTGGCTTCGCTTATCGACTACTACGGCGGCGTGACGCTGGACGTGACGCGCGAGGAACGCAACGCGCTCAACGACATGGTCGGCTCCAAACGGCGCGAAATTGAAGTCGCGCTGGGATCGCTGGAATTGGATGCCACGCTTTTCGACGCGCTTTTTGAAACCTACTATCTTGACTCCTACGGCTCGGACGTGCACCTGTCCGGGCTGCAGGCGGTGGGCTATGGATGGCTGCAATACGATTCGGTCGCCAACTGCTGTCTGCGCGATGTCAAGGTAATTGCGCAGCTGTTTTTCCAGGTGGAGAAGACGGCGGAACAGCGCCTTGTGTTCTATGACTCCGAGTCCGGCGAGCCGGACGTCTCAGACGGCCGCTTCGCGATCAACCTGGACGATATGAGCCAGGAGGACGCCGAGCAGATCGAGCGGGTTATAAGACCCATATTTGACGAGTCCGCCCACAACCTCACCAGCGAGCAGCGCGACGAGATTTCCCTGGCGATGATTCGATCCGTATACGAGGCAAACAAGGCGGGTATCGAACAATTTGAGCAGATCGAATACATCGTCTTGCCGCTCGAGTATCAGCAGGAGTATACGACCATTGGCGGCATCGATGGCCATGTTATCGACAAGCAGGCCAATATTCACGCGCTGCGGCAATTCCTGCAAGGCGATTAACGCGGATGACGGTCTATAATTCAGAGGCGTCCGCGGGCGTACACGCGCTTTCGGTAGAAACGTGGCATTCGCTGGCGCAAAAAGGCGCCGCGCCCCCGGTGCGGCTTCAGGTTCGCGGAGGAAGTATGCGCCCCCTGATTCGTACCGGGCGCGATACGGTGACGGTCGTGCCGATGGCGCGCGCGGCGCGCGTAGGGGACATTGTCCTGTTCCGGGACGGAGCGCGTTATGTGCTGCACCGCGTATGGCGCGTGGGGCAATCGCGCGTACAAACCTTTGGGGACGGCTGCTACCGACCTGACGCCTGGATCGACGCTAAAAACATACTCGGCCTCGCCGTGTGCGTAGAGCGCGGCGACCGCCGGATCGATCCCAACGCGCGCATATGGCGCGCGTACGCGCGGTTGTGGATGGGATTGCGGTTTTTTCGAAAAGGGATTTTTTACCTGTACAGCGCGGCGTGTCGCGTTCGCGGGGTTTTTCACAGCAGTGAGGACGCGTAATGGCGCGAGGTTAGCCTGTGCGCCAGTTACGCTCTCAGGCGGCAATGAGGCCTCGTTCGAGCGGGTGACCGGGCAGCGTTTCGTATTAAATATCGAACGGGAGCGTGGAAGAGCGGCTTACCCCGTATATTCTATGAGAAACAGTCGGGAGAAAGAACCGTTGCAGGTTAAAACGCGTTAAATATTGCCCGAGGCGGGAAGCGGTTGAGTAGATATACATATCGAAGTTCATTTATGCAGGGCGTGAGTTTTCCCTTGCCATGCATGGAATAGAGGATGGGATTAATGAAAAATATGCGCAACAAGCTGTTGAATAAAGAAGCCGGCCTTTCGCTCGTAGGGCTTGGCTATGTCGGCATGCCTCTCGCCGTGGCGTTTGCCAGCAAAGGCATCGATGTCGTTGGCTATGATCTTAATAAGAACAAAATCGACCTGTATAAATCCGGCGTAGATCCTACGCATGAGGTTGGTGACGAGGCGATTGCGGCGACGACGGTTCGATTTACCGCCGATGAAAACGAGCTGCGGCGCGCGCGATTCCATATCATCGCGGTTCCGACGCCTATAAATCAGGATCATACGCCAGATCTCAGCCCTGTGATAGGAGCGTCTACAATTCTTGGCCGGAATATGGCAAAGGGTTCCATAGTGGTTTTTGAATCCACCGTGTATCCGGGCGTTACTGAGGATGTCTGCCTGCCGATTCTTGAAAGAGAATCCGGCCTGAAATGCGGCATTGATTTCAAAATCGGCTATTCTCCCGAGCGCATCAATCCCGGCGACAAAGTTCACAGATTGGAGAACATAAAGAAAATCGTGTCCGGTTGCGACGAGGAGGCGCTCAAGGAAATTAAAGAGGTGTACGATCTCGTCATCAACGTCGGAACATTTCCCGTGTCTTCCATTAAGACAGCCGAGGCGATAAAGGTCGTTGAGAACAGCCAACGCGATATCAATATCGCGTTCATGAACGAGTTGGCGATGGTATTTGATCGAATGGGCATCGATACCGCCGAGGTTGTCGACGGCATGAATACCAAGTGGAACGCACTGGGTTTCCGTCCCGGTCTCGTCGGCGGCCACTGTATAGGCGTCGATCCCTACTATTTTACCTACGAGGCGGAAAAACTGGGCTATCACAGTCAGATTATACTCAATGGCCGCATAGTCAACGACAACATGGGAGCGTTTGTTGCCGAGGCGACCATTAAGCAATTGGTGCTGGCCGGCAAAGCTCCGAAAAAGAGCAAGGTTGTAATACTGGGTCTGACATTTAAGGAAAACTGTCCGGACACGAGGAACTCCAAAGTCGCCGATGTCATAGAAAAACTAAGGGAATACGGCGTCGAACCGATAGTTGTGGATACGTGGGCGAGCGAGCGCGACGCGGAGCATGAGTACGGCATTAAGCTCACGCCGCTGAACGACGTGTCCGACGTCGACTGCGTGGTGTTGGCCGTCGCGCATGACGAGTTCAAAAGCATGAGCTTAGACGCGTTAAAAGCGATGTACAGGGAAGGTTCCGCGCCAGACGAGCGGGTACTCATCGATGTAAAATCCATACTGGATAAAGCGGAAGTGGAAAAGTCCGGGTTCAGGTATTGGAGGCTGTAATAAAACAGTCTCCCGGCTTGGAGATAAGAAAATAGCGGTCAGAAACTTATACGCTTGAGTTTGAGACACGAAGAATAAACATGCGCGAAATGCGAATGGATATGCGTGGAGTGTTTCAGACATACCGGTTCAGGTATCGGCCGAACAAAAGCTCTCAAAAATACGAAGAAGAGGGGATGATCAGCGTGGCGTTTCGCATTTACTTGTCGCCGCCGCATATGGGCGGGCGGGAAATGGAGTACATCAAGGAGGCCTTTGACACCAACTGGATAGCGCCCTATGGCCCGTCCATCAACGCCTTTGAAGAGGAGATGGCAAGTTATGCGGGCGTGGAATCGGCGCTTGCGCTGACCTCCGGCACTGCTGCCATCCACCTCGCGCTGCGCTGGATGGGCGTCGAACCGGGTGACACGGTATTTTGCTCGGATTTTACCTTCATAGGAAGCTGCGGTGGTATCCTCTACGAGAGGTGTGAACCCGTATTTATCGACAGCGAACCGGATAGCTGGAATATGTCTCCGGTCGCGCTTGAGAAGGCGTTTAAGTGGGCAAAAAAGGAAAACAAGATGCCCAAGGCGGTCATCATCGTGGATCTCTACGGCGAGAGCGCGGATTGGGATAACCTGTTGCCCATCTGCCGCAAGTATGGCGTGCCTGTGATCGAGGATTCCGCGGAGGCGCTGGGAACCGAGTATAAGGGCAAGAAGTGCGGTTCGTTCGGGGACATGGCGGTAATGTCATAACTTGGGGGAAAGAAACCAACCGGCAAAGAGCATAGAAAATCGGGAAGAAACGACCTTCGTTTCTGTGCATAACTTACAAGTCTATGAGCCGAACGAGCGTGAAAGCAGTTTCAGACATGCAACTGACGGGAAATGGCAGCCAAAGATAATACGGGCTATTCGTGCTTTACCCGGCTTGGAGATAAGAAAATAGCGGTCAAAAGCTTATACGCTTGAGTTTGAGACATGAAGAATAAACATGCGCGAAATGCGAATGGATATGCGTAGCAGGGCGTTCAGAGAATACCCCGATCACTAAACGTCATTTCTAATTACCGAAAGCTCGAAACAGTACGAACGACGCGGAGAAAGGGGAATCAAGATGAATATACCGTTTTCACCACCGGACATCACCGATCTTGAGATACAGGAGGTCACCGCGGCACTGAAATCCGGCTGGATCACCACGGGTCCCAAGACCAAGCTGTTTGAAAAGAAGATCGCCGAGTATTGCGCAACTTCCAGGACGGTATGTCTGAATTCGGCGACGGCGGCGCTGGAGATGACGCTGCGCATACTGGGCGTAGGTCCGGGAGACGAGGTAATCACATCTGCCTATACCTACACGGCCTCCGCGTCGGTAATCGACCATGTTGGCGCGAAAATCGTGATGGTGGACGTAGCGCCCGGCTCCTTCCAGATGGACTACGCGAAGCTGGCCGACGCCATCACTGAAAAGACCAAGGTCATCATCCCCGTTGACATAGGCGGCGTGATGTGCGATTACGACAAACTCTATCAGGCGGTCGAGAGCAAAAAGCATCTCTATCGCCCCGGCGAAAACGAGTACCAGAAGCTCTTCGACCGCCCGATCGTCATGGCGGACGCGGCGCATTCCTTCGGCGCGAGCTATCACGGCAAAAAGTCGGGCGCGGTGGCGGATTTTAGCTGTTTTAGTTTTCACGCGGTCAAAAATCTGACTACGGCCGAGGGAGGCGCGGTCACGTGGCTCGACCGGGAGGGTCTGGACAACGACGAAATATACAACCGGTTCATGCTCTGGTCGCTCCACGGGCAGAGCAAGGACGCGCTGGCCAAGATGCGGCCGGGCGCGTGGGAGTACGACATAGTCTATCCGGCCTATAAGTGCAATATGACGGACGTCGCCGCCGCGCTGGGGCTGGTTCAGATCAGCCGTTTCGACGGACTTATGGCCAGGCGCAGACGCCTTATCAGGATGTACGACGAGGCGCTTTTGCCGCTGGGGATTCGCAGGCTTCAGCACTTCGGAGAAGACTTTGAGGGCAACGGACACCTGTACCTTATGCGCCTGACCGGTATCAGCGAGCAGCGCCGAAACGAAATTATCGTGAAGATGGCCGAGGCGGGGGTGGCGTGCAACGTCCATTTTAAGCCCCTGCCCATGCACACGGCCTACAAACGCCTGGGATTTGACATCAATGATTATCCCAACGCTTACCGCCAGTACGCCAACGAAATCACGCTGCCCATGCATACGCAGCTGACCGACGAACAGGTGCGGTTCGTCATCGACACGCTCAAGGGGATTCTGGATGGGCAAGAACCCCGTACGCTGTATCCGGATGAATTGGAAATCACGCGCGTGTGGGATACCAGCTACGATGACGTGCGCTCGATCTATGAAATCATCAAGGAGTGCGGCGAGCGGATGTTCATAGACGGCGGCCTTCTGCACTGGGCGACGCCATTGCCGGTGGACTTCATACGCAGGGAATGTCTTGAAAAAGAAGTCTATCTCGTCAAAAGCAAGGCGTCCGGCAAGCCCGTCGCGACGTTCAATTTCACCGGCCACCCGTCCATGTACTTCGATCTGAATAAGAAGGCGCTCTACATGCAGCGCCTGGCGGTAACGCCCGAATACTGGAACAAGGGCATAGGCACGCAGTGCTTCGAGTATATACTGGCACAGGCAAAGAAGAGGGGATGCGAATGTGTGCGCAGTTCGGTATACGAGGCCAGCGACCAGGCGGTGACATTCCTGAAACGACGGGGATACCGCGAGCTGTATAAGCGGCCGTCCAAGCACTTTGTGGTGCTGTGTATGGAGAGGGAAGTACAATAGTTAATAGAAGAACCATGAAAGTGGAAGCGTGATAGATGTGAACATCGTTTGGATAGGTTTTCATAATGAAGGAGTTTTTGCGTTTAGGCGCGCATTGGAGATGGGAAAAGCGATAGTCGGCTTTGTAACGTTGGATGACGCTGCATTTCTCAAGCGATCTGCCGGTACTCGCGAGTATTTGCAGCTCTGTGAAGAATATAATGTTCCGGTTCATTATATTTCAACAATTAAAAGTAACGCTGCATATAGCATCATTCAACAGATGAAGCCGGATCTGTCGATTGTATTGGGTTGGAGTGAGATCGTTCCACAAACAATACTGGAGATACCCACAGTCGGAACAGTTGGCGCTCACGCTTCATTATTACCGCATAATCGTGGGAGTGCGCCGGTCAATTGGTCGATAATTAACGGAGAGGAAAAAACAGGGAATACGCTGATGTGGTTAAACGACGACGTTGATGCCGGTGAAATTATAGATCAAGTCGAGATAGATATTACGCCATATGATACTTGCGCTACAATATACGATAAGGTAGCGCAGACAAATGCGACAATGATCATTAAACTGATAGAAAGATTAGAATGCTCTCAATATACATCGATGAATGTAGTAAATAAAGCAGATGAACCAATTCTTCCGAGACGCAGGCCCAAAGACGGCGAAGTGATTTGGACGCAATCTAGTCGAGCAATCTATAATTTTGTACGGGCATTAACGCGCCCATATCCTGGTGCATTTTCGTATATTGGCGAAAAAAAATACCTGATTTGGTCTGCTTCACTACTTCCTGATGATACACCCAACAATGCTCCGGGGGCGATAATCGGTTCTGTTGTCTCCCCATTGGAAGATGCATGTGGGATTCTGGTCACGTGTCAGTATGGATCAATTATCCTTCATGAGATCGAAGATGAGTCGGGGAATATATTTAAAGGGCATCACGGATTCAAAGAATTTGTTGGAGCGCATTTTGAAGAGCGAGGATTACGATGAAGAAGATATTGGTAATTGCTGCACACCCGGACGATGAGTTGCTTGGCGTTGGTGGTACTGTTGCAAGGCACGCCATGCAAGGCGATGAAGTATATACCATTATTATGTGCGAAGGCGAATCACTCAGGTA
>JAUNBY010000419.1 GCA_030526935.1 Clostridia bacterium | reverse complement strand
TAGTACAGACGCTCTTGTTTCAGCCCGATTGCACTCCCGAAATGCTCAAGGACTTTCTCGGAGATATAGACAGCGAAATCGACCGCCTGTCAGATATAGTCGCCGACCTTCTCACACTCGTTAAAATCGACAGCGGCAATATCGACCTCAAGCCCGAAAAGCTCAGCCTTGACGAGCTTATAAACGACACCGTCAGGCGCCTTAAGCCCATTGCCGAGACGAGAAAGGTCGAACTGTCCGCCTCTTTAGCCGACGGAATCATAACGATGGGAGACGCTCGCCGCCTCGAACAGGTTTTTTACAACCTCATCGACAATGCCCTGAAGTACACGCCTGAATCGGGAAAGGTATTTATAGAACTGAAAAGCATCGGACGACAGGCCGTCGCGAGCATCACCGATACCGGCATAGGCATACCCGAAAAGGATATAGACCATATATTCGACAGGTTCTACCGAGTCGATAAGGCCAGAGCGCGTTCCACCGGCGGAACGGGGCTTGGCCTGTCCATAGTCAAGCAGATAATAGCGCTTCACGGAGGCAATATAGTCGTGACCAGCAGAGAAAACTTCGGCAGCACTTTCACGGTTAAGCTCCCAATAATCAATCCGGGAGGGCAACCGAGATGAAGCGCATGATATTATTGTTGATTATAGCCGCCCTGTCTCTCAGCGGATGCTCTCCGTATTCGCTCGTGCCCTCGGGCAACTCTCACAACACTACCGTCAGTGAACGCGGAGAAAACATACCCGATCCCCCTACGAGCGACCGCGACGAGGATTATGTCAGGCGCGTCGCGCTGTATTTCGTCAGTTCCGACAGACAGCAGCTGACCCCCATATCGCGCACCCTTACCGTTAGATTTGACGATACGCTGTTGGAAAATATAGTCGAGAGGCTGCTTGGCGCGTCGTCTTCTGACGGAGTGCGCGGCATAGTTCCGTCCGGAACGACCCTTTTATACGTAGAGGATTCCTGCTCAATAGCCACGGTTAATCTGTCTTTTGAAGCCGCGAACGCAACGAGCAGGGATTTGATGTGGATGAAAGCGGCGATAGCCAATTCGCTTATAGGCGTGAACGACACGAACTACGTTCAGGTTCTCATAAACGGCCGCGAACAAAGCGGCATGCTTCTGCCCACCGGCGCGATGACTTTCACAGGCGATTCGTTACAAGCCCTTTGGACGCGCAAATCTACGGAAGAAGAGCGTTTTTCGACGTCTGCGGATGCCTCCATGGTTTCGCGCGATTTAGTGCTTTATTATCCGGCGATAAGCGGAAACTTCCTGTTGCCCGAGGTTAGATCGGTAACGTTTAATACCGCCGACATTGAGAAGCTTATAATCGACGAATTGAGCCAGTCCCCTCAAAACGAGCTGTGCCGCTCCGCTTTCAGCGAAAACATTCAGCCCGCGGCTGAACTTGTGACGCTTGACGACGGCGGGCGCGTCGTAAGCATCGCTTTTGACACGGACGTAAACGAGCTTTCCCGGGTCGGCGGCTTTGACATGTGGCGAACGCTCGCTTCGATTGCGTTTAGCATGTGCCGCAATATTCCCGAATTGGACGGCGTAGTGGTTACCATTGGCGGCGAATGGATATTCAGCGCATCCTCCGGCGACAGGAGCGCCGACTTCCGCGACGGCATTATGCGCCCGGACGATTTTGGCGACGCCGTAGGCGACGTCGCGAAGTTGTATTTCTCCGACGGAAATGGTTCCCTAAAGGCAATAGACCGCGTCCTTCCCGCGCAAAACACAAATTCCGCCCGTGCGCTCATCGCGGAATTAATAAAAGGCCCTCTTCCGGGAGAAGATTGCCATAGCGTATTTCCCGATGGCGTGACTATAGACGACATTATAGGCATACGCATACAGGATCAATGCGCCCTGATAAATTTGACAGCCAATTTTTATACAATGTGCCAAAACCTTTCATTTGTTCAGGAACGCGGCCTCGTGTATTCGATGGTAAACACGCTTTGCGAGATGAGCGGCGTAAATCGCGTTCGCTTCTATGTGAATAGCGAAGTAGCCGACACTCTCACCGACTATATATCGATAAGAAGCGAGTTGCTAGCGAATCCCGGACTTGTAGCATAATCATCCGGTTTACAATATGTTCGACCAGCTGAACTTTTCATGATTGCTCAAATGGTCTATGGTTTCGCGCAAGAGCGCTATCGACCGGGAAAAGTCATCAGTATCCCCGGCTTCGAGATTCGCGTTGGCTTCGGTGTAAAGCTCTATAATCCGCTGCAAATCCTCGTGGGGCATTATGGTTTCCATAAACGGACGCGTTTTTTCCCATACGTTAGCAAGCTCTCCCAAGGTGTTCATCGCCGTTTCCAGATCGCCGGAAAGCACCTGATCTATGACTATTACCGCTATTTTATCGATTTTTTCAAGTCTGTCGAAAGCTTCGTTTGTAGACCACGTTATAAACGCGACGCAAAGTGCCAATACGACGAGCATCGTGATGATTTTTGTCTTCACCAGCCGACCTCCTCGCTGTCGAGCGCCTTAAACGAAAGTACTCTGCCCGACATATCCTGACAGCGCATTTCTCCGCTTCCGTCAAGGCTCGCCAGCAGCACGTCGCCAACCTCCAGCCCGCGCTTCTCCAGTATTCCCA
>JAUNBY010000418.1 GCA_030526935.1 Clostridia bacterium | reverse complement strand
GCCATAGTCACGTGCCTTGAATACTCCCATTATAAAAAGCACATAGGCGTTCGCGACCTGTTGTCGCGGGGGCTTGTCCGTTCTTTTCGGGCGGCGTTTCCGCGCAACTGGTGGCTGATTCTGTTTTGCGTCATAATCATTCCGCTGGGAAGTCTCACGCTCTCGTCGAGCTATCTTGAAAACCTTAAGATTCCCGAGTATATCAACTCGGTCATACAGTCAACGCCCCTTTACAGCGCGACTCTGGGCGTACTCACGGTAATAGCCTTTTTATTGTCTCTGAGGTGGATGTACATATTTCATCTGTTCTTCCTGGAGGGCATGACCGCTTCACAAGCCGCGAGGGAAAGCGCCATTATGATGAAGGGAAGGTATATAAAAACCATACTGTCGTTCATCTGGTGGATGATAAAGGTCACGATAAAGGTGGCTCTCGTCTACGCCATAATATTCATAATCCTCGCCATACCTCTTTTCATATTCGCCTCGAGCGACGGCATATACGCCTTTTTGATGGGCGTATGCGACCTCGTGCAGGAAACGTCAAACTTCGCCCTGTCGATTGTAATGATGCTTTCAAGCTACGCGTGGATAACGTCGAGGTACTACGCCATCCGAAGCGAATACGGCCTTATCGACGAGGATAAAAACCTCGTCGAGAGCAGGATGCACCCCAGGGCGGCGAGGGTGTTGATTGCCATTTCATGCGCCATTTTCGTAGCCGTCAGTTCATCCTCCGCCTACTGGATACTCGAAAGCGGTTATGCCTTTGACGGGGAGGATCTGGTCGAGACAACAAAGGTCGTAGCTCATCGCGGATGCGGAAATGTCGCTCCCGAAAACACCGTCGAGGCATACCTTAAGGCCATCGAAGCGAAAGCGGATTACGGCGAACTCGACGTTCACTGGACTCGCGACAGGGTCGTCGTGTTGTCGCACGACGACAACCTTATAAAGACCGGCGGCGTCGATATAAACATATGGAACATAAGCTGCGAAGAACTTATGAAGCTCGACAGAGGATCGCATTTCTCAGAGGAATACGCCGGAACAAGGTTTTCTACGCTCGAAGAAGTTATGATAGCGTGCAAGGACAGGCTCGATTTGATAATCGAGATAAAGATGGACGGCCACGACGCAGGCATCGAGCGGGACGTGATTGACCTCATATATAAGCACGACTATGAAAACGACTGCTACGTGGCGTCTTTGTCATATGACTGCATAAAGCGCGTAAAGGAATACGACGCGGGCATTAAAACCCTTTATTTCGCGCCTTTCGCCATAGGCGACGTAAACGAGATGGAATACGCCGACGCCATAGGCATAGAGATGACATTTCTGTCCCAAAACCTGGTATCCTCGCTTCACGAAGCCGGAAAACCCGTTTTCGTCTGGACGGTGGACGAGACGGATCACATAAGGCGATGCGTTGAATTGGGCGTCGATTTCATAATATCGAACGATCCGGAAGCGACGAGAAACGTCATAAACGAAGAGGACAACGATGCATATCGATTGCTCATAGAATTGCGAAGGGCGTTTTTGGAGCTTGCGGAGCAGCTGGAAGGAGAACAGGGGGCGCTATGGTCATGAAGAGGTTTATTTGTCTGCTTTTGGTGTGCATTGTGACACTTTTGGGAGGCGCAAACGCTCAGAGTCTTTGGAAAGACGCAAGCGAGCGATATGAGGCGGCGCGTTCATATATGAGTTCCGGCGACTATTGGAGAGCAGCGGACGCGTTCGACGCTCTCAACGGCTATGCGGAGGCAAGGCGCTATGCGGCGTACTGCCGGGCCATAAGAGCGGCGCAGTCCGGTATGTACGCGTCGGCGGTGTTAAATCTGAAGGCACTTGACGATTTTTTAGACAGTGCTATGCTCGCCGTATACTATTCCGCCCTCGCGTTTGAAGCGGATGGCAATTACGAAGCGGCGCTTGAACTCCTGATTAATCAGTCCTTTTATCTCGACGCGGAAGCGCGTATCGCGCAGTATCCCCGGTTGATAAACAAACGCGATTACGAGAAAGCCCTGGAACTCGAGGCATCCGGATCGCTGGAGGACGCGTTTGATGCATTCTTGGCGCTTGGAGACTATTCCGACAGCGCTTCTCGCGCACAATCCCTGAAGGAACGGATCGACCAGCGCGATTACGCGAGCGCTGAAGCCCTCGAAGCAGCGGGCGTTTACGCGGGAGCATATGATTTATTCGTTCGACTGAGCGACTATATAGACAGTCCTTCGCGCGCGTCCGCTATAAAAACGCAAGCCCTTTATGATAAAGGTGTAGCGGCGATAGACGAAGGCCGTTATATTCTGGCATATGATTGCTTCTCTTTGATAGATTATCGCGACAGCGACATCAAAGCCCATATGCTGGACGTGTGCAATTTCGCAGGTGATATAAAAACTAAGATGCCGGGCGTGTTCATATATGAGTTTCACGAAGTGTACGGACTGGCTAATATGAATGAAAATTCCTTAAAAGCTCCGCAATGGCGCGAAGTCGGAGAGTTTCACGAAGATCTGGCATGGGCGACGATGGACGGCGATAAATACGGCGTCATAGATACGCGCGGAGAAGTAATATCGGATTATACATGGGATAAAATATCCGACTATAACGACGGGCGGTGCGTCGTAT
>JAUNBY010000034.1 GCA_030526935.1 Clostridia bacterium | reverse complement strand
TCACGCCCGCTCAGAATGCGCGCGATTATATAAAGGTCGAAAACGCGAAGGGAACGTTTTCGTTCACTCAGGACGTCGTATCCCCGTCTGACGAGGTATTTAGCCTGTTCGGAACCGCCCTGACCGGAATGTGCGCCACGCCGTCGTTCGTGCTCGAAAAGGGCGAAGGCGAGTCCACGATGTACGTCAACGTCTGCGGCGATATACAAAAGGCCTATACCGTCGATTTAAACGAGATTATCGACGAGGGCAGGGAAACCACCCGCATCGCCCTTTGCGCCTGCTCGACGAGTTCCGCGACCGCGGTTGGCGAGATAACCGGCGTGAGACTGTCCGACGTCATCCAGATGGCTGATATGGCCGACGGCGTAAACGCCGTGAAGGTCGTAGGCTCCGACGGATACGGCAAGGTGCTGCCGCTGGAATACGCGCTTGAAAAGGAAGCCATGATCGTCTACAAGGTTAACGGAGAGGACGTACCTTCGGCTACGCAGTTCTGGGTACCTCAAACCGTCGCCAAGTACTTTACGCGCGACGTCGTGAACGTAGAGCTTATTAAGATGGACGAGGTTCCCGCCGTGGACGGCCGCGCGGATGAGTATCGCGCTCAGGTCAATATCCTCAATTCCGCCGACAGCGCCGTTATCGCCGTGGGCGATGAAATCTCTTTCGAGGGATACGCCGACGACGTTGGAGAGGCCATAGAGTCAGTTGAATTCTCGCTCGACGGAGGGGAACACTGGACGAAATACAAAACCAAAGACGCAAACAGCGAAAGCTGGGTGTATTGGAATTTCAGCTATAGGCCGGAAAAAGCTGGGGATTACAAACTTACGGTTCGCGCGACGACCAAATCCGGCGTTGTAAGCCCGCTGCTTTCCTCCGTATACTTCACAGTGGCAGAAGCTTCAATACAGGCGCCTCAAAGCGCTATGGGCGTCTGATCAAACGATTAATGAGGGCGCGGACTGTTTTCGTCCGCGCCCTCATTTTTTAGAACGCGTTATAATGCGGCAGAGTAATATGAAGGTTGAGTTACTGTTTTCGGGCAAGTTGCTTATTGCGTTTAAAATGAGTATATGGTACAATACTTTCGGCTCTATTGAACCATATTATTTAAGTGGAGATATATCGACGCATGTACGAACAATTCCTGCTATCCCTGCCGGAGCTATTTGGGCAAGTGTTCAGAGGGATATTTATAATCATAGTGATAGGCTCGATGGCGTATCCCTTCGGGCAGATGCTTCCGAGAAAGAGCTTTGACTATACCGCGTTTCCCTATACGCCTTTTAAGATAGAAGACAACGGAAGATTCTATCTGAAGTTCAAAATTCAGCTATGGAAGGACAAGGTTCCGGACATGAGCTTGTACTTCAGACATTCTTTCCGCAAGAAAATAACGGTGTTCCGGGACCCCGAATATATTGAAGCGCTGATTCGCGAAACATGCGTCGCGGAGTTCGTGCATTTTATACTGATATTAATAAGTCCCATATTTTTGCATTATCTTCAAAGCCCCGTAAGCTGGATAATGATAATACTGTATATACTCGGAAACGTTCCGTTTATAATGATACAGCGATATAATCGTCCCCGTCTGGTGGGGATACTCAATAAGCAAAGGGAACTGATCGAAAAACGAAAGCTGTCGGCTAATCAGGCGGCGGCTGTACGAGGAGAGTAAAAGAAAATGCAGTATATTATGATGGCGCTGGCGGGTATAAGCTCTTTATATTTTATCTATCACGCCATAATCGCGATTAAAGGCTATACGAAAAAATATGAACCGATCGCGCCTGCGGACGCGACTAAAAGAATCGCGGTCGTCATACCAGCGAGAAACGAATCTCGCGTAATAGGCAACCTTGTGGACAGTATAAAAAAACAGAACTATCCTCAGGAACTTTTCGACATATACGTAGTGCCGAACAACTGCACCGATGACACCGCTAAAGTCGCTTTGAAAAGCGGCTCTAAGATACTTAATTGTACGGTTCCCGTTCATTCTAAGGGAGAAGTGCTTTCATTCGCGTTTAATAAGCTTTTAAAGGGCGACGTCGATTACGACGGATTCGTCATACTTGACGCGGATAATATCGTTGACGGCGGCTTTTTGCAGGCTATAAACGACGCGCTTGCGGCGGGATATCAGGCGGGGCAGTGCTTCCGCGACAGCAAAAACCCGAAGGACAATTGGGTTACAAGTTGCATGTCGGTTTTTTTCTGGTTCATGAACTGTCTTTTCAACCAGCCCCGGGCAATGCTTGGAATATCCGTGCCATTCAACGGAACGGGCATAGTCTTCGGCGCGGATTTTCTCAGGAAGAACGGCTATAAAACCACGTCCCTTACGGAAGACCTGGAGATGACCGCGCAGTGCGCTCTTGCCGGCGAAAAGGTCGCCTGGATACCCTCCGCCATCACCTATGACGAGCAGACGCGCAACGTGGGCGATTCGATCGTTCAGAGGCGCAGATGGGCGGCGGGTATGAGGCAGTGCCTTAAATACGTTCCGGAGATGCTCAAACGCGGCATAACGCGCGGCGACAGGGTGTGCATAGACGTATCGGTTCATTTTTCCGGCGTCGTCGTGCAGTTGATTGGAACAATTCCCATGGTCTATACGTTGATAATGATAGTCATAATGTATATAAGGCATGATCCCAACGCGACAGTCTATTTGCTGTTCGTACTCGCGTCCATGCTCCTGGGATTTTTTGTGAGCGGTATGGCATACGCGCTATTGGTGTTGCTGGTGTCAGGCAAAATGCGCAAGTCAAGGCATGTTCCGTTGTTGACCATGGGGCTTTTTCTGATTACATGGGTACCCGCGAATCTGATGGGATATCTGCTTAAGATCCCGACATGGAACGAAATACCTCATGAAAGCGTTGTAGGTATAGATCAGCGAGATATACAGGAGAAGGAAGATGAAAGCGAGGTAGCCAAGACGCTATGAAAAAGATCGTTATAATCGCTTTGGCGGCGTTTTTGCTGACGGGATGCGCAGTGGCGGCGGTTCGCCCTGACGTGGTTATAATGTCAACCTACGACATTGGCGATGAGCAACAGGAAAAAACCCTCGAGGGGCTTATTATAGGAATAGACCCCGGCCATCAGGCCAAGGCCAACAACGAACGCGAACCCATAGCTCCGGGAAGCAGCGAGACAAAGATTAAAGTATCGTCGGGAACGGCCGGGGTATCTACGAGGACGGCTGAGCATGTCGTCAACCTGCAAATAGGGCTTCTTTTGCGAGACGCGCTTGAAGCCAGAGGCGCGACGGTGATAATGACCCGCGAGACCGCCGACGTCGATATTTCAAATATAGAAAGGGCTACCATGATGAACGAGGCGGGAGCCGACCTTTGCCTGAGATTGCACTGCAACGGCTCTACCGACAGATCCGCCAACGGCTCGCAGATGTTCGTAAGGAGAACCGGAGCGATGGCCGAGGAGAGCGCGCAGGCCGCCGAGATAATCGTCGAGTGCATGTGCGCGCATACGGGGGCAAGAAATCGCGGAATCGTAAGAAACGATAACTATACGGGGCTTAACTGGTCGGAGGTGCCTAGCATACTGGTCGAGATGGGCTTTATGTCAAACCCTCAGGAGGATGAACAGCTCTCCGATCCGCAATACCAGCAAAAGCTCGTGGACGGCATGGTCGAGGGCATAGAGAAGTATTTCGGGCGGGAGACCGCGCAGGAGGAATAGCCCGCCGGCGCGTCAACCCGACTTTTCGGCGCTGGCCTTTACGCGGACGCTTATCGGCGTGGCGCGGAATTTGTCGCGAAAGCCATAATTCAGGTATTCCTCTATAGTGAGAAACTGCCTGGCCGCCTGTTCCGAAAGTCCAAATATCTCGACGCCCATACGCTGGGTCTTCTCGAGAAGTTTGACTATATCGTCCGTAAGTTGTCGTTCTATGGAGGATATGTCCGGTCTTGAGGGCATCGCCTCGACGCTCACGCTCATGTCCAGCGATATTTCAAGTGCGTCTTCCCCGCATTTTACGCTGAAAATGAAGGGATTGTCCCGCGTTATGCGCATGGCGACGTCATCAACGTAATAGCTCAGAAACCCATGAGAGCCATTTATAAAGGACAGGAGCATGCTCTCACGGCCTGTCAATACGCCCGTCATCCTGCCGTCGCGCGTGACGGCGCAGCCCATGTATTCGTTGGCGTCTGGGCCGGTTCTCGCGATCTCCCCCGCCGTACCTTCGCCTGGAACGCCCGACGCTCCGGTTGAATTCTCTCCTTTGCCATATTGTGATGATTGCGAAGATTGTCCGCCTCCCGCTCCGCCTTCGGAGCTTGACGAACCCGACGAACCGGAAGAACCCGACCCACCTTCGCCGGAACCGCTCCCGGACGCGCTCTGTCCGCCGCCGCTCTTTTCGGACGTAGCGGCGTAAGCGAGCACGGGATCTGAGTAAAAGCTGTTCATATCGGCGTAAGCTTCGTAAAGCGTGGTCATGGGCGCATAACCCGTCTGCTCGTAATGTTCAAGCGTCGCAAGCAGAGAGCTGGAAAGTCGGGTGCCTATGGTGGGCTGCTGCGACTGTATGAATTTGAGCGCCTCATCCTTTGATACAATCAGATAGGACGAGCCGTAGAGCTGGTTTGTCATTATCATGTCGCTTATTACGCGCTCGAAGCTTTCTCCCCTGGCGAGCGTCTCCCCTGCCACAACCGCCTTCAGATGCGACAAGACGAGGTTGTCGGGTATGGTGGCTGTGAGAAGGTGAAGCGCCTGTGGAAACGTGGAGGATGTCGCGGTGTAGGTATCGTATTCCGACTTTCCGGTCGATTCGCCGGACGATGAACCCGCTCCAAGTGTGGGAACCTGAACGCCAATCGTTATAAGTCCGTCGGAGCTTTCGTCTATGGACATGCTTATGGCGTAAGCCTGATGTTCAGGTTCGTCGCTCGTCTTGCAGCCGCAGGATAAAAACGCGACGAGGATGACTGTCATAAATATTGCGGCTCTTTTCATTCAGGCGCACCGCTCCTTTTTTTATTAATGACGCATATGACGACCAGCGCAGCGGTAACAAGCGTATATGCGCACAGCCTTATTATGGACGCCGCCGCGATTACGCCCTTTTCGCCCATACCTGACAACGATATTCCAAAAGCCGCTATAGCGCATATCAATACCGCCGTCCATCTGGGTATTCCGGGGAAGGCGTACTGAACGGTATGCGTCGCTATCACGAGCGAAAAGGCGATTGCGAGCAGATAGCATCCAAACCATATGAACAACAGCGGAAGCTGCAATTGCACCGATACGCGACCGTTCGTCAACAGCTTATCAAGCTGAAATACGCGGTGAGGCGGGAATTCAGGCATCGAGGGCAACAGCATTCCGGTCAACAACAACAGCCCGGCCGACACAAGCCCCGCCGCTATTATCATTGACGTGGGGCTGAATCGCCATATCTTTACGGTCGGCTTTTCCCTCAGAAGCCATAAGGGAAATACCTGACAGGTTATGCCGATTATCGCCGGTACGGGGGAGGCAAGCGTTTTTATCCCGGGACCGAGCACTGGAAACAGCAAGCCCGGTTTGAGCAATGGGATAATTGCTATTATTACGATGACGAGCAGGAAGAACAGTATCCTCAGCCAAACGCGCGCCGTAGAGCCTATGGCGTCGAGACCTCCGAGGCAACCCAGCGCCACGCCGATTACGCATCCGAGGCTTACCCATACGCGCGGGACGTATTCGAGCGCCACATAGGTCGAACTGTGCGAAAGGAGGCTCAGCGACATTCCAGCGTCAAATATCGATAACAGCGCTACGAAGGCGAACAGGAACCTGCCGGGAGCATTGTCGAGCGTTTGAGCGGGCGGTTTATCGTATGAACGTCCCACCCATCCGAGCGCCGCGGTCATGGGCAATACGGCAAGGCATCCTGCGAGCGCGGTTATCCATCCGGAATTGAGCGTTTGAGGGTTATCGACGTAAATCGTGAAAAACACGCGAAAGCCTATTGAGACAATGCCCAACGCATAGGCTTCGCGAATGCCGAGAAGCATCATTTTTCCCCGTCCTCCTTCCATTCGCGCATATCCGATCCGTCGGTCTTTTTGAGCCAGCTATCCTTGCGGGCGATGAAGAGCTTGCGCTTTTGCATCCATACGGGGAGTCTGGTCACGAGATCCGGATTGTGCGGCCTGTATGGAGAGAAGGGGGCCATCATCGATATGCCCATGGACTTCGCCGCGCATAAACCGCAGCAGTATATAAACCCGGTGATTATAACCCCGATGAGACCCAACAGCGCCGCCATGAATATCGCGAACAGCCTTAGTATCTCCATGGCGATGGTAAGCCCGTAGACTGGGGCCACGTAGCTGCAAAGACCGGATATGGCGACTATTATTATGAGTATGGGGCTTATAAGGTCAGCCGCGACCGCCGCCTGTCCAAGTATCAGTCCTCCGACTATGCCGAGCGCCGAGCCTATCTGAGAGGGCATTCTGGTTCCGGCTTCGTTTATGAGATAAAACGAAAACTCGAGTATGAGCATTTCTATCAATATGGGAAAAGGCACTTTAGCGCGGGTTTCGGCAATAGATGTCAAGAGGTCGAGAGGTATGAGATGCTGGTGAAACGACGTGAGCGCTATGTATATCGCCGGAAGAAACAGCGCCACCAACGACGCCAACAGCCTTAAAACGCGCGTGAACGTGCCATACTGCCAGCGAAGGTAGCTGTCGTCGGTCGCGTGAAGCAGGTGAAATATCGTTATGGGCGCTATCAGGGCATATGGCGAATTGTCGAGCAGAATGGCTATCTGCCCATCGACCAGCGAATGAGCCGCCCTGTCGGGTCGCTCGGTCTGCAAAATCTGCGGAATCATCTGAAAGGAACTGTCTTCAATCAGAGACATCAACTGCCCCGAGTTCTCGACGTGGTCGACATTAAGGGACAGTATCCTACGGCGAGCCGTGTCGAGAATCTTTTCGTCAACCACGCCCTTTATATACATGATCGCGGCCTGCGTCGGTATCTGGCTTCCTACGCTCACTAATTCCGTGACCAGCGCGGGAGACCTGACCATCCGCCTGACGAGGGTTATATTCGTGCGAAGGTTTTCGATAAAGCCCTGCTGGGAGCCAATGAGCGCCGGTTCGTTTTGAGCGCGTTCGACCGAGCGCTTTTCATAGGCTCGTGTTTCGAGAAGCAGCGCCTGGTCGCATCCGTCGAGTATGAGCGCGCTTTTTCCGGCCAGAAGAGATTCGACCAGTTCGCTTATGAGGTCGGTTTTTTCAATGTCGGAAATATTGAGAACGCTCTGGATCATATAATCGGCGCGGTCGTTAACGGCCAGGTTCTCGGGCGCGGTCGCCGTAAGACACGGCTCCAAAATCCCCTCGTTCATCTTGTCGCCGCCCGACATGCCCTCTATATATACCAGTACCGCCTCAAAGCCGCACGTTTTAAACCTTCGCGATATAAAGTCCTTATTTACCGTAGCAAAGAAGAGCTTTTTAAGCATATTCAGGTTTTCGTCGATAGCGGTATCGACGCACGACCTCATTATATCCTTTTCCGGGCTTTTTTCCATAGCAACGCCTCCTACGTTGATATAGCTTGCCCGGAATATCATAAATTATTGCAAAGCGCATCCCCTTTAAATTATGAAAACAGCGTTATGCCCATCGACCCCAATATGGTCATCGCCAGGCAGGCTACTACGTTTCCAACGACGATGGCGAGCATGGAGTCGGTCTTATTCATGTTGAGTATCGTGGCGATGGCGGAACCCGTCCAAACTCCGGTTCCTGGAAGCGGAACCGCGACGAAAAGAAACAGCCCCAACAGACCCTTCTTTTTGACGGACGCGCTTTTTTTGACGGATCTGTTCTCGACCCACGCGGCGAATTTTCGCAACGGCTCTATGGGTAGCGAATAAAGCCATTTGAGCACGGGTTTTAAGAGCATAAATATAAAAGGCATGGGTATAGTTGAGAATATGAGCGCCAGTAAAAAGGAAAACACGGCGGGCATACCCATCGCCAGCGCGGTCACTACGGCGTAGCGGCCCTCGAACGTGGGAACCATGGATAAAAGCGCCGTTACAATGATCTGAGTAAGGTTCTCGGACCAGATGAATCCCGATGCCATAAAATCCCTCCAAGACTTTTATAGTCTATAGAATAACATCGGCGTCCGGTTTTGTCAATCTTTTTACGTTCGATTGGCGTTTCTGTTTCTGAAATCAGGTCGCTTGACAGCAAGGTTATTATAGTATACAATTAATAAAGAATAATGCTTCGGAGGTATAGTATGCTCAAGCGCGGACTGATGGCGGTATTAATCCTGCTCGTTATCTGTCTTTGCGCGCAGGTCGCGGCCGACGAAGGCGAAGATGTGACCGTCACATATACCGTGCAGCCGGCCAGCATGGTCGTCCCCGAGGAGATGCTTGTCAGGCTCACGCTGGTATTCGAGGATACGGAATTGATTGGAAATATAAGGATATGCCGCGAAGACGGTACGGTCGTCGCCAACGTCAACGTCGATAATATAACAAGCGGCCAGCCGTATGTGTTGAGCGACACCATGATACCAACCGAAAGGCAGCTCAACGACAACCGCGTCTTATATACCGTCAGGTATACCAGGGATTATAATCAGCCCAGCGCCTATGATGTAGAAACAAGCGTAATTATCGAAATCGAAAAAATTCAGGCGCTTCCGGGTATAGAATTTACAAGGCTCGCTGCGTATACGCTCGTTTCAGCGGGCGAGGAATTCGGGATCGTGTATAGAGTGTGCAACAGCGGAAACGTCGCGATTACGAATTTATTCATAACCGACGCCATATTTGGCGAAGTAGCTCGCCTTGACAGATTGGAGCCCGGCGAGAGAAGGCTGTTTTTTCAAAAGACATCCATAAACGAGAATACGCTGTCAATACCCCGAATCGTCTATTCACACGCCGCTACCAGCGACAGCTATACCCGCGAACTCGCGCCGACTCCTATAATCGTCGCAAGGGAGGATCTGCGCATGGTAATTAGCGCGGACGCCTATGAGGTTGTCGCTTCGGGTACGGTAAAACTGACGTGCAACATCATTAACAACGGCGACGTAACATATTATAAAATGCTTGTTTATGATGATAATCTGGGAAGGGTTCTTTTCCCCGCTTCTGAGATAAAGCCCGGCGAAACGTACAGCTTTGATAAGATGGTGTCGATAGATGAAGATATGAGTTTCACGTTCACTTTACAGGCGCAATCAGAAACCGGTTCCGCGGTCGAGGTTTTATCAAACAGCATAGCGATAAAAGCCGTAACAGACGTTTACAACGCGATTGATATAGATCTGCAGGCTGAAATCGTGTCGCTTACGGATACCGGCGCAACCGTAAACCTTCGCCTTACAAACAACGGCTCCGTCGGCATAAGAAACGTTCGCCTGAGCGAGCGCAGCAGAGGTATGTTTAAGACGCTGTTTATCGTGCCCGCGGGGGAAACGGTCGTGAGGCGCGTTTTTACGGTTGAACAGTCCGACTCGCTGGCGTTCATGGCTGAGGTGACAGATAATTCTGGCGGCGTATTGACGGTTTTGTCCAATGAACTGGCTATAGATGAGAATACACCGCGCGATGAAAATATACAAAGTCCCATAACCCCTCCTCTTATCGACAAGGTGGAAGGCGTATCCCTTCACATTCCGGACGCGGACAATACCTATGCGAATATGATACTCGTCGCCTCAGCGGTGGTAATATCATTGATTATTATCGCCGTGATAGTATTCGCCCGAGGAATGCGAGCGACTAAGAAACGCGAGAGCGCGCGCGAGCGAACTATAAGGAGGACCCTCCTGCGCGCCGGAAGAATCGCAGAACAAGAGCAGGCGGAATCAAAAGAGATAGTTGTCGCCGATCTAGAAACCTTGCGCAAAAACAAAAAGGGCGAAATAAGCGAACACGAAAGAAAACCCGGAAGCATATAAACCGCGTTTTCGCATCGAAAGTCAATTCCTTTGAGCCAATTATTCTCATGAAAGAAGGAAAATTCCTTTGTTCAATGGTTTTAACGACAAGACATTTGAGTTTTTCATGGCAATACGCTTCAACAACAACCGCGATTTTTTTCATGAGAATCGCGACTGGTACGTCAATAACGTAAGAATGCCAATGCTCGAGCTGTGCCGCGAGTTCTCCTCAATGATGGACGATATAGATTCATCGCTGGAAACGCGGGCTGAGAAGTGCGTATGCCGCGTGAATCGGGATATACGCTTCTCAAAGGACAAGTCTCCCTATCGCGACTACAGCTTTTTCTCATTCAGGCGACCGTCGTCAAACAGCGGCGCGGTTCCGGGGTTTTATTTTGATATTTCGGACGGCGGCGCGAGCTACGGCATGGGTTTGTACGACAGGAATATCGCTATGATGAACGGCTTTCGGGGACTGATCGAACGAGACGACGGAGAACTTCTGGATTGCGTCGGCAGGGCTTTGGGCGAATTTTGTCTTCACGGCAATGTGATCAAGCGCATGAGCGTCCCTGATGGCTTGCCTGAACAGTTGAAACTGTTCTATCCCCTTCGCGGATTCTATCTCGAAAAGGATATAAACGATGTCGGGCTTCTAAAGTCATCGGAACTGGCGCAGGAAATGAAAAGAGGCTACGCTATCACGGCGGATTTGTATAAGGCGCTTATATCGGTCTACGTGTAACGCGTCGGCAAATCAGGCGCCTGTATTTTCATTCGGGAACAAAAATGTAATGCGCAAACCAATAAAACTTTACAGCAATGGTATACACTTGATCATGTTATATCCGCGTCGCGGGCTTATTGCCGCCCGCGATACGGCTGTGTAATATAAATATACGGGAGGCTGAATCATGAGTAAGAACGAGACGCTGGTCGTAAACGCAATACGCGTATTGTCGGCTGAAGCGGTACAAAAGGCTAAGTCCGGACATCCCGGAATGCCGATGGGTTGCGCGGCTATGGCATACGCCATATGGGGAAAGTCCATGAAGCACAACCCTTCCAATCCCAATTGGCCCGATCGCGACCGCTTCGTGCTGTCGAGTGGACACGGCTCGATGCTCATTTACTCGCTTTTGCATCTTTTTGGATATGGACTTGAAATAGAGGATTTGAAGCAGTTCAGGCAATTCGGATCCAAAACTCCCGGACACCCCGAGTATCGTCACACCACCGGCATCGAAACCACGACGGGACCTCTTGGCCAGGGCATCGCCAACGCCGTCGGAATGGCCATGGCCGAAGCTCATCTCGCGGCGAAGTTTAACCGCGATGGATACAATATCGTAGATCACAATACATATGTCATTCTTGGCGACGGATGCATGATGGAGGGCATATCCCACGAGTGCTGCTCTCTTGCCGGAACATTAAAGCTCAATAAGCTGATCGCCCTTTACGACGACAACGAGATCTCCATAGAGGGAGATACCGACATAGCCTTCCGCGAGGACGTGCCCGGAAGGTTCCGCGCATACGGCTGGAATGTCATAGACGTAGCCGACGCCAATGTTTACGAGAACGTGGAAGCCGCGATAAAGCTCGCGAAGTGCTCCGTTGACAAGCCCACGCTCATCGTCTGCCACACTCAGATAGGCTTCGGTTCCCCCAAGCAGGGCATGGCGAGCGCCCACGGAGAGCCTCTCGGCGAGGACAATCTGGCAATTCTGAAAAAGAATCTCAACTGGCCCTGCGAGGAAGCGTTCGCGGTTCCCGCGGAGGTTTATGAAATCACCTCCGAGGTCGGGCAAAAGGGTTTAGCCGAGGAAAGAAAATGGCTCGACATGTTCGCTAAGTGGGCGAACGCGTATCCCGAGCTTGCGAGCGAGTGGGCCGTCTGGACCGACGGCGAACACCTTCCGTTTGATCCGTTCGACGAGGAACTCTGGTCGTTCGAAAAGGGCGACGCCACGCGCAATTCGTCGGGCGCGGTTCTCAATAAACTATCCGCGAAGCTCCCCAATCTCTTTGGCGGCAGCGCCGACCTCGCTCCCTCGAATAAGAGCTATATGAAGGGCATGGGTGATTTCTCGGCAGAGGACAGAAACGGCTGCAATCTCCACTTCGGCGTTCGCGAGCACGCCATGGCCGCAATCTGCAATGGAATTCAGCTTCACGGCGGTCTTCGCGCCTACTGCGCAACGTTCTTTGTATTCAGCGATTACATGAAAAACGCCATGCGCATGTCGGCTTTGATGAAATTGCCCGTCGCCTACATACTCTCTCACGACTCCATAGGCGTAGGAGAAGACGGCCCCACGCATCAGCCAGTGGAGCATCTTGCGGGACTTCGCGCTATGCCGGGGTTGATGGTGTTCCGCCCGGCGGACGCCAAAGAGACGACCGCCGCGTGGGTAGCATCGCAGACTATGGGCAGCCCTACGGCCATAGTGACGACGCGCCAGAACCTGCCCCTGTACGAGAACAGCGGCAGGGAAGCTCTCAAGGGCGGATACGTGCTCATCGACAGCGAAAAGGCCGTTCCGGACGTGATACTTATGGCGTCAGGTTCTGAGGTCGAGCAGTGCGTTCAGGCGAGAGAACTCTTGAAGGCCGACGGAATTGACGCCCGCGTCGTTTCCATGCCCTGCTTCGAGCTGTTCGAGGCGCAGCCGGACGAGTATAAGGAAAAGGTCTTCCCGAACTCGGTAAGAGCCAGGGTGGCCGTTGAAGCCGGCGTTTCGATGGGATGGGATAAATACACGGGTCTCGACGGCGCGATAATCGCGATGAAGGGCTATGGCGCTTCGGCTCCTTATAAGCAGTTGTTCCCCTATTTCGGATTCACGGCCGAAAACGTATATGAAAAAGCCAAGGCGCTTGTAACAAAATAAGACGAAAGAAGGCGGGCGTTTCGCCCGCCTTATATCTGTATGCGAAAAATAAGCTTATATATTCACATACCCTTTTGCGTGAAGAAATGCGCCTATTGCGATTTTGCCTCCTATGCTGGCAGATACGCGGACATCGGGCGGTACATGAACTGCCTTGAGGATGAGTTCAAATCCGCCAACGCCCGCTACGGCAAGCTCGACGTTTCTACCGTATTCATAGGCGGAGGTACGCCGTCGATTCTTCAATCTGATGAAATAATGCGTCTGATGGCCATGGCAAGGCGCTTTTTTCACATAGAAGACGATGCCGAGATAACAATCGAGGCCAATCCCGGAACCGTAGACGCCCATAAGCTTCGAGACTATCGCGCAAGCGGCATAAACAGGCTTTCATTCGGAATGCAGGCTTCCGGCGAAAGGCTTCTTAACCTGATGGGACGCGTACACAACCACACGCAGACCGTTCAAGCCGTATCGATGGCCAGAGACGCGGGATTTAAAAACATAAACCTGGATTTGATATACGCCTTTCCGACGCAGACGATGAAGGAATGGGTGGATACCGTAACGGCGGCCGTATCGTTAAAACCGGAGCATTTGAGCATGTACAGCCTGATTATCGAAGAGGGCACCGAGGTCTGTACAAGCGTTCAAAGCGGCGAACTTTCCGGGCAGGACGACGATACTTGCGTAAACATGAGGGCGGCGGCGGGGAGAATAGTCGCGAACCGGGGCTATGGAAGGTACGAAATATCCAATTACGCCCGACCCGGCTTCGAGTGTCGCCATAATATCGTCTACTGGCAAAGGAGCGAGTATCTTGGAATCGGATGCGCCGCTCATTCGTTCATGGAAGGATACAGGTTTGGCAATACTCCCGATCTCGACGCGTATTTATCGGGCGATAGGGAAATAACGCGCGAAAAGGTGACGGACACCTCCGCCCGCGAGGAAGAGATAATGCTCGCGACCCGTATGAAGAGAGGCGTTGATATATCCCTCGTCGAAGGAAAATCCGAAGAGATAGCCGGACTCGAGGCCATGGGACTCGTCACGGTTAATAATTCCCGTTTATCGCTTACTGACAAGGGCATGGACGTGCAAAACGCGGTCGTAATGCGGCTAATTTGAAAGGTAAGCCGATGATGCGCAGTTGGGGAGCGCAATGCTCCCCAACGCCTTGCATGAGGATATCGTCCGGTTTTATACCAACGCCATGCCAGTCGAATCGCGAACAACATGGACGATATCAGTCGAATCTCCGCTTATCGTCAAATATCGACCTTCGTATATCCCAGATACTTCGTCAACGCCTCCGTCACAGCTTCCGCCACGTCGCCGCGGGTTATCGCTACGTGGTGCCTGAAGCCGCCCTCAAATATATTCTGAAGCTTCGACTGCAGATTGGGGGCGGTTAAAACGCCGGGGGTTCCGAAGAAAGCGGGTTCTATTTCGTCGTCGGTGATTTCGGCGTTGCCCACATAGAACTCTACCCTTCCGTCCTCGTTGCGGACGCTTGAGAAGGTTATTTCTCCGGGGACGATTTTATCGACATTAAGGCCCCACCCGCTGTTATTGCCGTAGGTCTTGGCGAACATCAGATGCTGCTGCATGGTTCCCTTGCCGGTCATCAGATCCATCGCCAGAGGGCCGCAGTGGAACAGTATGCACTTATCTGGCTCGTCGCCGTAATTATTGTTCCAGTCGAGAAGACCCGCCGAGCCTTCGCTCGCGAGCGACAAGGCCATCATGGCGATAGCGTTCGTCACGTCGAGTTCGCATGCCGCGGGGATTCCCATGTGATTGAGAATGCCCAACAGACAGCAGGGCGCTATGCCATATTTCTTTTCAAGCTCATCCCAGCAGCGGATTGCCACGCAGTCGAGCTTCATGGTATTGATAATCGTCTCGAATGTCGCCCCAAGACGAGCGAGAAGCACATCTTTACCGGCGGGCATTTCGCCAAAGTTTACGCTGGACTTAATGTAATCGAGCCATTTCACGGCCTCCGGCGCGTCGCCTTCGATACTTTCGAATATCGCGAACACCGCCGACAAATCGACGGTCTCAACGTCTATGCCATGCCTCTCGAGCGCTATTTCATCGTAGCGCACGGATTTGAACGCCGTTGTCCTCGCGCCTATCGCGCCTAGGCGCATATGCTTCATCCTCTTAACTATGCGGCATATGGCCTTGAATTTCTTGAGCTGGCTCGCGAATTCTTCAGACAAAGGATGGACGGTAAACGGCGGAAACGACGTAAACCTGGTTCCCATCTGTTTAAGAACGCTTCCCAGACCGAGTTTTCCACAGAAAGCGTCGCGGCGGTGTTCGAAGTCCATGTGGCCTATCTCGTCGGGATACGCCTGAAGAAGTATAGGCACGTTTACGTCCTTTATAGCGGCTTTTATGCCATTCTCGTCGCCGAAATTCGGAAGGCTTATTATCAGACCGTCGTATTCGCCGTGATGCTGCTCGAGAAAATCGTGATAGACCATGCCTTCGAGTGTCGTCTCCACCGCCCCGTAGCGAACCTTATTCTCGTCGATCATAATGGGCTCGATGCCTGCGTCCGTAAGGGCCTTTGTCAATTGAGAGCGAGCCTGCTCAATGACCGAGCTTGGAAAAAAACCTCTGTTAGCTACCAAAACTGCCATTTTCATAGATTATACCTCCGTTT
>JAUNBY010000417.1 GCA_030526935.1 Clostridia bacterium | reverse complement strand
CAGACGGCGTTACGGCGCGAATGAGTCACGGCTCGCCTTATTCCCCTTCATTCTCCCCTTCTGAACCTTTCTATATGGCCTACGCAGAAATCGCACAGTTCTCTCGCGAACTCGGCGGTTGCGGCCTCGCTGGTCACGAGGCATTCGCGCTTGTCGCCGCAGGGGTTTATAAAGGCCCATCCTCCGTCGCGTTCGATCAGTACGCCGTCTTCGACATCCGCGTCGGGAATGGCCTCTTTCAGTCGGTTGACGAGTTTTCCCTTGTCGCGCGGCTCCATTTGCACGCTTCTCGCGCGGCGGTAAAGAGGGGAAAACGTCTTAAGCGCGTCGCGCATTGTCGTATTTGCATAGGCGAGCCTCGCGAGCACGACGGTTGCCGACTCTATGCCGTCGAAATGCAGCGCGAGCTGCACGCCGTGTTCTTGAGCCAGCTCCCGTTGAAACGCGCCGTCATCGCACGACGTGTGGCGTATGGTAACGCCGTAGCGTTCGGCCAGTTCCTCGACGGCCCTTGTGGTACCGCGCGGAAGTATGAGTTCCCCCTCTCCCGATTCGACCGCCGCCCAGCACAACAGCAGCGTGCGCTCGGGCTGAGTGAGCATGCCGTGTTCGTCGGCGAAGTCCGCCCTCTGCCCGCGCTCGTCGAGCCATACGCAAATTTCGCCCGGTCCGGGAACCATCATCTCCTCTTCCCATTCGGCGCGGACGCTCGCGCCCGATTGCCGAAGTACGCGCTCCGCCAGCGATAAAACCATGTCGTTGCGGCAGAAAATCGCGACGCGAACGCGCGACATATCGCTGCCTGAGACGGCGTCTAAAACCTGGGACATATATCCCTGATCGCAGGCGGACATGGTTATCGGCGGCTTTGTGACGGCGGAAAACGGCGTCGGGTAGTCCTCCCGCGCGAGGGCGGCCTTTACGAGGCGGCATTCGCCTCTGGAGAGGCGCGCGCCCATTTCGCCGAAGGGTATGAGGCAGTCGCGGGCGACGTAGAGCGCGCCTGCCGCCCGCGCGAGCTTTTGGGCGTAAAGCGCCACGCAAAGCGGCTGCGCCTGCGCGTCCACGACCTGCGCGCCCTGAGCCATAAGCCCCGCGATTACAGCGCGATGAAAGGCGTTTGAGGTAATAGAGGCGTCGCGGGCGACGACGATTTTTTCGAATTTAAGCGCCGAAGCGTATCCCTGAGCGTCGCAAACCGCCCGCGCGGGAGAATCGAGCGTAAACACGCCGTCGACAAGGCTTCGTGACAGTCCGTTTCCCCAGACCACGTTGCGGTCCACCCTCTCGCCGTCCTCTATGAATTTATGAGGCCATACGCGCGTGGAGGACATTATTGTGACGCCTTCGCCTATAACCGCGCCGTCGCCAATGACGCTTTCCTCGAAGGCGGATACGTCGTCGCGCGTGGTCGCGCCGCTCAACAGCGTCGCGCCGCGCAAACTGTTTCGTTCGCCAACTTTGACGCCGGGCCATACGACGCTTCTTTTTACGCTGCTGTCGCGGCCTATGACGCTTCCCCGGCCTATGACGCTGTAAGCGCCTATTCGCGCGCCCGCCTCGACGCGCGCCCCGGGGGCGATGTAACAGGGCGCTTCGAGTATGGCGCTTTTGTCTATCACCGATCCGGGCATTCGCGCCACTACGCCCGGCTTGAGGCCCGAGACCTCCATCTTGCCGTCGAGCAAATCAAAATTAGCCTTGAGATACGCGGCGTTGTCGCCTATGTCGCACCAATAGCCGTCCATGAGAAAGCCGTACACACAGCTTCCCTCCCTTACGAGCGCGGGGAACAGGTCGCGGCCGAAGTCCCAGGGGCGATTTTCTGGAATTTTTTCCAGAACCCGCGGTTCGAGTATATAAATTCCGGTATTCACGCTGTCGGAGCACGCCTCGCCCCAGCCCGGCTTTTCGATGAAGCGTTCCACCCGCCCGTTCTGGTCGGTGAGCACGACTCCGTACTCGAGCGGAGAGGATACTTTTTTGAGCACCATCGTGGCAATGGCGCCCTTTTCCCGGTGAAATTCAAGGGCGGCGGTGATGTCGCAATCGGTTATGCCGTCGCCCGAAAGCACGACAAAAGTTTCGTCGAGCACGGACGCAGCCCGTTTAACCGAGCCGGCCGTTCCCAGAGGCGTCGTTTCGGTAAAATAGGTAAGCTTGACGCCGTAATCCCCGCCGTCGCCGAAATAGTCGATAATGCTGTTCGGCATGTACATAACGGTCACCGCCGCCCCGGTAACGCCGTGCCTGGCCAACAATTCCAGCGCGTACGCCATAACGGGCTTGTCTGCCACGGGAACCATGGGCTTCGGGTGGGCGCATGTCATCGGCCTCAGCCTCGAGCCTTCTCCGCCCGCCATAATCACTGCCTTCATTTATATATCCCCCACGTTTTTGTAATTATTCTATCCGGCGCTGGCGGCATCTATACCGCCCAATGGGATGTTTTGAAGGTTTACGGCATCAAAGCGAGGCTAATTTCGCGAGTTTACAGCCGGTCGCGGGCTGGCGTCGCGCGCGATTTCGAGCATGGTTTTGTTTCGTCAGCGAGTGCTATGCCGCGCGGCGATGACAACTGATACCCCGTCAGATATGTCGATACACCGTCATATTAGTCTGCCTTATCAAAAACCCATTAAAACAAAATTGAACTCCTTTTTC
>JAUNBY010000416.1 GCA_030526935.1 Clostridia bacterium | reverse complement strand
AGAAGACGATTTACGTAAATACAGCTAACACCGTTGAAAAAGTCATAGTAAATAGCGCGGAACTCACAGCTTTTGACGCGAACTTGATTGCCGATTGCTGGAACAGCCTTTTCAGGTACACGAGCCGCGTATCGTTGACCGCTAATACATGGATGTGGTCTTCATCGATATATAACAACGCCGAATTTACTTTAGTTGAACGCCCGAATTACGAGCAGGGCGGAATGTTAGTGAACAAGGTTGACGGAATAGGCAACGGAATCTACGAGGATGATGAGAGCAATTACTGGTATGAGTTTATTCCCGCCGCCGTGCAAGAAGCGATTGCCAGTGGTTCAGACGAGAAATTCCCGCTGTACGTGTTGTTCCATGGCGGAGCTGAGCATGGACTTTTCGACGCTGAGTTTCTTGGCCTTGCCGACGTTGCGATGGAAGAGAATTTCATCATCGTAGCGCCCAACGGACGAGGAGCAGACGCGCATATGGCGCTTATAGACCTTATGATCGAAAAGTACAACGCGGATCCTTCCCGCGTATATTGCAGCGGATTCTCTGGCGGAGTGAGCAACGTGCTTTCGCTGTCTGCCGCTTATCCGGAGCGCTTGGCGGCTGTTATGGCGATGAGCCGTTGGAGCGGCCCGTTCTTCACCGATCTGGTAGAAGCGATACCTAATTATGACTACGACTTGGATTTGCCAATCGGTTTTGTAGGCAACGGCAAGGAGACCGAATCTACTAATTACGACAATCAATATGTTTGGTACGACGCACTTGTGCTGGCCTTTGATATCAACGAGATCGAGATATACGACGGAGAACTTGATTTCAGCAAGTATTATTTCTGGGGCTTCCCCGTTGAAGACGAAACCTTCAACAATACCGCTGTCGGCTATCCGATCTGGAAGGCTGTAAAATACGACGAAAACGGAATACCTATGGTTCATCTTATGCACGCTGAATCGATAACCCATAATATGTACGTCGAGTATGGCGCACATATCTGGGAGTGGTTCAAGCAGTTCTCGAGAGACCAGGAAACTATGGAAATAATCTATACCCCGGGCGAGTAATTGCGCATCGCTCGCAAAGCAATGACAGGAGGGACTCGAGTGAAAAGATTGTTGCCGATTATCATACTGATGCTGGTTTTGAGCATTTGTACTCAAAGCGCGCTTGCGGAAGAGGCTGCGCCGGGGCTTGTAGAAGCGAAGATCGTAACTGAGGTTCTGGACTGGGGAGAGACGGTCACCGCGCTCAGACTTGAATACTCTGAGGAGATTTGGTGTGGAGCCGTTGAGTATTCAAACGAGCGTCCCGGAAAGATAACCTATTCGATAATCAACGACCGCGACATAACCAATCTTTATGTAAACAATAGCGGAAAGAAGGACGACGTCCAGCTTACGGGAAAATATGTGTTTATTAATCTGGGTATCCCCACTCAGGACGACACTAAGTACCGTGATTACGTGGTTTTCAACTCCGCAACGCGCGTAAGGGACAGAATCTCGCCGTACTACATTTTCCAGCATGAACCGATCGAGACGCTCTCGGGCAATGTCATTCCCGGAAACCAGAGATATGAAACGTCTGGAGAAATCTGCGTAGTCGTGGATGACTTTACTACATTTACTTATCAGGATGGCGATTATTTCCTTAACTATCATCTTTATATCCCGGAGGGATACGAAGAAAAGGATCTTGACAAGGACAATCTGCCGTTAGTAGTACACTATCCTGCGGGAGATTACCGCTATACTGATTATCAGAACCTCTATCGTGGAGCACTGTTTTCTCATCCCGATGCGGTGTTCTGGGCGACGGAAGAGGCTCAAGCCGCCAATCCAGCTTTCGTAATAACGGTTGGCGGAGAGCGCGATGCCGGATGGAGCGGAGAATTTTCGGGAAGTATCATGCAACAGAGCTATGTTGCGATAATTAAGCAGCTGTGCGAGACCTACAACATCGATCCTGCCCGCATTTACGCCATATCCCTGGCCGGAGGAAGCAGCAGTATGTTCTATACCGTGCTTGGCAATCCGGATCTCTTTGCGGGATATATCGCGACATCATTTGACCCGTACGAGTTGTTTGATACGTTTGCGGAGGGCGAGAGTTTTTATTCTGGCTTGATCGAAGAAATTCCCGGCTGGATATTCACGGGATTTGACGATAACTCCGGAAGCATCGAGGGAGATACGCGTTATAAGGGCGAGCGCTTGCGCGATGTGGCCATGGTAATGAACGAAAACGGACATTGCGTAGACATAGCTTATGGCGAAGCCGGTGAGCTTATGTGGAACGGACTTCTTCGCGGAGTATCCGCTGAAGCGATGGCGCAGGCGCAAGTAGATCGCGCGTCAGAATCTGCGGCTACAAGCCTTGTTACCATGTATATACCGGGAACTATCAAACAGACGATGCATTGGTGCTGGAACGCTACTTATTCTAATGCGGTGGTTCGCAATTGGCTGTTCCAACAAGTGAACGAGAACCCTATGCTCTAATTATTTAAGCTCTTGGCGGTACGGCATTCATTGCCGTACCGATGCTGAATTACATGAATCAGGAGTTTACGCAGATAACAAATATGTGGCAATTGCAGCTATTGCGGCATTGGCCTAAGGAGGGAAATATCTAATGAAGAAGATTTGCAGTTTCATAATGTTGATTG
>JAUNBY010000415.1 GCA_030526935.1 Clostridia bacterium | reverse complement strand
CTCGTGGAAATCGCCAAGGCAATCGCCCAGGACGCCAGGCTGATAATTATGGACGAGCCGACAGCTCCGCTTACCGACGACGAGGTGGACAATCTGTTTGAAATTGTTCATCAGTTGAAAAATCGCGGAGTCTCAATTATATTCATATCCCATCGCATGGAGGAACTGTTTCGCATATCCGACCGCGTAACCGTCATGAGAGACGGCGCGGTTATATCCACCTACGATACGGTAAACGTGACAAAGGCGCAGCTTATCAAGGATATGGTGGGTCGCGACCTGAGCGAAACCTATCCCGAACGCCACGCGACTTACGGCGATGTGGCATTGAGCGTAAAGAACCTGTGCGGGAATATCGTAAAACCCATATCCTTCGAACTGCGGCAAGGCGAGGTTCTCGGGTTGTCGGGGCTTGTGGGAGCGGGGCGCACCGAACTGGCTCGCCTGATATTCGGCGCTGATCGAAAAGATGGGGGAGAGGTTATAGTCTGCGGCAAGCCGGCGCATATTCATTCCCCGTATGACGCTGTTAAACTGGGCATAGGTCTGGTCAGCGAGGATAGAAAGCTCAACGGCGTTTTACTTCGCAAGTCTATCAGCGAGAACATAACCATTCCGATACTTCGCCAGCTTTCAAACGGCCTGTTTCTGAACAAAAGCCGCGAGAAAGCCTGCGTGGAAAAATATAAAGACGCGTTGCAGATAAAGACGCCGTCTTTGCAACAGCTGGTAGGCAACCTGAGCGGAGGCAACCAGCAAAAAGTGGCTCTGAGCAAATGGCTTGCGAGCGAGTGCAAGGTTCTGATTCTGGATGAACCCACGCGCGGCATAGACGTAGGCGCCAAGCAGGAGATTTATCAGCTGATAAACGAGCTTGCGGAGCAGGGTATAGCCATAATAATCATTTCCTCCGATATGGAAGAGATATTGGGCATGGCTGACAGGCTCATCATAATGTGCGAGGGCAGGATGACCGCCCGGTTGGAGAAAAAAGACTTTGAGCAGACGACCGTCCTGCGCTATGCGTCGGGCGAGCAAGAATAAAGGGGCGAACGTGATATGAATAAATTGTCGTCATTTTTAAAAAAGCATTCCGTGGAAATCGTTTTGATCGTCCTGATCGCCATTTTCGGCATTGCACGTCCGGATACATTTCTTAAGACGAGCAACTTTATAACCATTCTGCGCCAGAGCGCTATCACCGGAATTATGTCGCTTGGCATGATGATATGCATGATCTCGGGAGGACTGAACCTGGCGATTGGCTCCATGGTATCCCTTGTGACCGTTATCTCCGCGGTTATGCTTACCCGGTTTGGAATGCACTGGTCGATAACGTTCCTCATAGCCATCGCCGTGTCCACGCTCATCGGCTGGGTGACGGGCGTTATAATCGTGCGCACAAAGATTTGGCCTATGATAGGATCCCTGGCGATGCAGACCATTTTGTCGGGTATCGCTTATATCGCCTGTAACGGCAAGCCCATATACGGCCTTCCCGATGACGCCAAGGTATTCGGACTTGGCAGGCTGTTTGACTTTTTGCCCGTGCCTATTGTCATACTCGTGGTTGTGGCCGTCATAGTGGCAATATTTATGAATAAGACCTATATAGGCCGTCAGATTTACGTGACCGGTTCCAACGAGGAAGCGACGCGTCTGTCCGGCGTCAAGACCAATCGAATCAAGATCATGACCTATGTCATATGCGGCTTTCTGTGCGGTATCGCCGGCGTTGTTATGACCGGGCGCGTCAGTTCCGGACAGCCCGCGGCGGGAAGTGGCATGGAAATGACCTGTCTTACGGCCGTGGTCATTGGCGGCGTCAGCATGACCGGAGGCGAGGGCAAGACGTTTAAGGCTATAATAGGCGTTCTCATAATAAGCGTATTGTCAAACGGCCTGACGATAATGAACGTCGGCGAGTACCAGAAGATGATAGTGGAAGGCCTGATATTCCTGTTCGCCGTGTGCTTCGACAGCCTGCAAAAGGCCATGGCAAACCGCAGGAAGAAGGGCGTACAGGCGGCGTGATTAACGGAGGTTGGAAATAGCTATGAAACGAAGGATACTGGCATTTGGAGATTCAAATACCTGGGGATGGAATCCGAGTAACGACCTGAAAGGCCCGCCGTGCCGCTGGGATGACGACCAGCGCTGGACGGGGGTTTTACAGGCGGAGCTTGGGGACGAGTTCGAGGTTATCAACGAAGGCCTCAATGGACGCACCACCGTGTGGGAGGATCCCATCGAGGAATACCGCTGCGGCAAGGATCAGCTTCCCGCCGTGATGGATACCGCCGCGCCGTTTGAGTTGATCATAATCATGGTTGGCACAAACGACCTGAAAATACGCTTCGGCGTTCCGCCAAGGGACGTCGCGGAGGGAGCGGGGATACTCGTGGAGCGCGCGCTGGCTCGTAAGGGGGCGTTTTGCGGACAAAATCCCAAGGTGTTGCTCGTATGCCCGCCCCGATTAGGCCCGGTATCGTCGACCATCATGGGTCCCTGCTTTGGCGGAAGCGAGGAGAAATCCGCGCTTATGGATCCGTATTTCCAGATAGTGGCGCAAAGGTTGGGCGTACACTATCTTAACGCCGACCAGATCGTGACATCCAGTACCATCGACGGCCTTCACCTGGATTTGGATCAGCATGAAAAACTGGGGAAGGCTA
>JAUNBY010000033.1 GCA_030526935.1 Clostridia bacterium | reverse complement strand
TTGTGCAGCGTATCGAGCATTTCGTCGGTTCTGATTTTTTTCATATCGGGACTCATTGGTAAATAACCTCCATAACGTCTTCAAGAGGGCCTGCCATGTCGCGCATGGATTCGCTTACGGTAAGGTATTTGAGATTGGGAGCGTTTCTTAGCGGCGTAAGATCCGTCATATCAACATCATATATTTGAATCCTCTCCAGGGCTTCGCATTCGCTTATTCCATCGAAAGAGCGCACATCGCACCCTTCGAACGTAAGCGTGTGAAGCCCCCTTATTCGCTTTAAACCGTTGAAATCAGTAAGCGGAGCGCAATATCTTAAGGCCAGCGTCCCGATATACTTTCCTTCGAGCAAGCTTGTGACCATATCCGGATCTGCCTCGCATATGAATATGGTGGAATACTCCTCATCTTTTGGCTCTATCCGCTCTAAAAAAGAATAATCAGTGACATAAGGCTCTGACAATAATAAATTATTCAACATTGGAAGTTCGGCTAATACGCTTATGTCCGTCAGGCCGTTTTCGTGAAGCTGTATCCAGTTAAGAGCCTGGTTTTGAGCGATCACATCTATGCTATCCAATAGGAGAGAGCACAGACTGAGCGACCGCAGTTTTTTGAGCGAACCTATGGGCGTGATATCGTGAATCTGCTCGCCGGTTATGTAAAGACCCGTCAGATTCGGAAGCATATACAGGTCGTCGAGAGTAGTCAGCTGGTCGTCGTTTACTAAAATGGATTTTATGCCGGAACTAAAGTATTCACCTGAACTGCCGCATACCTCGCCGGTGTTTATACATATCTCCCTCACGTACTCAAGCTCATTTTTCGTAATCTTCTCCCCGTCGCCCTTTTGCAGATACATGCGAACCGCGCGTTCGATGAGAGGCGATGAGAAGCGAACGCCTCTCCAGTTTTCATATGCGAACGCGCCTGAGATGACCAGCGCAACCGCCAATATGGACGCTAAAAGGGCTTTTTTCACACTTGCGGGACGCAGGGTTTCCTCAAGATCTTTTTTGGCTTCGATAGCGCCCTTATAGCGCTTTTCTGGGGCGAACGCCGTCATTTTGCGTATTACCCTCTTAAGCCGTTTGTCTTTCACCTGATTTATATCCGTTCGCGGGTCGATGTTTCCGGTGAGAAGCCACAACAGGAGCACGCCCGTAGCGTATATATCGGCGCGGGCGTCGGTTTGAGAAAAGCCGTACTGCTCAGGCGGCGCGAAGCCGCGCGTACCCATATAGGCGGTGTCCGAGCTTCTTTCGGGGCTGTAGCGGCGCGATATGCCGAAATCTATGAGAACTATGCCGTAATCGTCGCCTACGATTATGTTTTGCGGCTTTATGTCGCGATGGATTATCGGCGGATCCTGTCTGTGCAAAACGTCGAGTATCTCGAGCAGCGACAGCGTTATCGCGACAGCCTGATTCATCGGGCATGGCGGACTGACGGCCTTGTCAAGGGACGTTCCCTCTATATATAATCTTAGCGTCCAGCGCATATTGACAGTCTCGTAAACGCCTTCATAACGGGGTATGCCCGCGTGCTCTATGCCGTTAAGCTGCGTCTCGATGCTGTTTTTCTCAAACTGCGGCGAACCCTTTACTAAAAAGCGCCTTCCCGTTTCCCGCTCGCGAAGCAGATATGTGGGATGGCGCATATCGTCGGATAGCGCCTCGAGTATTTCAAAACGGCTTTCAAGTTCCGGTGAAAATGATATTGGCTCGTATGTCGGATCATTCACAGGAATTCACCTCGCGCGTATGTTTATAATATAGTATACTGGTTTTTATTGAGAAAAGCAAGCTGTTTTTATAAAATATTTTACACGTAACAGTGCAACTCATCAAACTATGCATCAGGTTTTACCTTATTTTATTCATACGCCATTCCGTGGCAGGATTTTTGACTTCGACGCAGAATATATATTTAATATAAATATCATACGGGAGGTTCATACATGACGATTAAATCTTTTGACGGGGTTGAGCTTTACCTCAACAAACAGACTGACGAAGCCGACGAGTGCGTATGCGTGATAGTCCATGGTCTGGCCGAGCATCAGGGTCGCTACGACTACCTCGCCGGGAAATTCAACGAGGCCGGCATAGGAACCTACAGGTTTGACCATCGCGGGCACGGGCGCAGTTCGGGCGAGAGGACTTATTATAACGACTTTAACGAGCTTATTGACGATGTGAACGCGGTGGTAGATATGGCGATAGCGGAGAATCCCGATAAGCCGGTTTTTCTGCTCGGCCACTCGATGGGCGGTTACGGGGTTTCTCTGTACGGCGTAAAGTACCCGGACAAGAAGTTGCGGGGGATAATAACCAGCGGAGCGCTCACTCACGACAAGAGACAGCTGATCGCCGGCGTTCCGGCGGGTTTGGATGTTCATATGACGCTGCCAAACGAGCTTGGCCCCGGCGTGTGCTCCGTTAAGGAGGTCGTAGAGTGGTACGCCCTCGACCCCTATAATTGCAAAACCGTCACCCCCGGGCTTTATTACGCGCTGGCCGAGGGCGTAAAATGGTTTTCCGGCAAGGTGAAGGAGTTTGAATACCCGGTTCTGATGCTCCATGGCGAAAACGACGCGCTCGTAAGCGTAGAGGATACATACGAGTTTTTCAAAATCTGTTCGTCAAAGGATAAGCAGATGAAGATATACGGGAACCTGTTCCACGAGATATTCAACGAATATTGCAGGGACGAGGTCATAGCGGACGCCATATCATGGATACTAAACCGCACATGATTTGCAGGATGGAGAACACCATCTTGCAATATCAACTATAATTTACTTAAATAGATGCTTTATTTGCAGTTTATTCATTTGGAATTGACATTTGCCTATTGACAAGCGGATTATCGGGGAGTATAATTACGTCATCCAAAGGGCAAGGGTGCTTATGGCTGAGCACGCTTGCCCTTTTATTTTGAGAGGAGATGTCATTATGTCGCGTTATACCAAGGAAGATATTATCCGCATCGTAAAAGAGGACGACATAGAGTTTATCCGCATGCAGTTCACAGATATTTTCGGAACTCTCAAGAACGTCGCCATAACCAAGTCGCAGATAGAAAAGGCGGTCAACAACCAGATCATGATCGACGGAAGCTCGATCGAGGGGTTTGTGCGCATACACGAGTCCGACCAGTACCTCTATCCCGATCTTGACAGTTTTACGGTGCTTCCCTGGAGGCCGCAGCACGGAAAGGTTGCCCGGCTGATATGCGACGTGTACAATCCCGATGGCACTCCATTCGTGGGAGACCCGCGCCACGTTCTGCGCAATCAGCTTGAAAGGGCGGCAAAGATGGGATATAGCTTCAACGTCGGCCCCGAATGTGAGTTCTTCCTGTTCGAAACCACCCCCGACGGCAAGCCCACCACCAGAACCGGCGACGATGCCGCGTATTTCGACTTAGGCCCCCTCGACCACGGCGAGAGCACGCGCCGCGAAATATGCCTGACGCTTGAGCAGATGGGTTTTGAGATAGAAGCTTCCCACCATGAAGTCGCGGCGGGGCAGCACGAAATCGACTTCAAATACGACGAGGCGCTCAGAACCGCCGATAATATCATGACCTTCAAGCTCGCCGTAAAGACGCTGGCTCAGAAAAACGGCCTTCACGCGACTTTCATGCCCAAGCCCATCTTCGGAATCAACGGCAGCGGCATGCATACGAACATGTCCCTTTTCAAAGACGGAAAAAATATATTCTTCGATGAAAAGGATTCCCGCAAGCTCTCCAAGGAAGCCTACAGTTTCATCGCGGGGCTTCTGACGCACGTCAGGGGCATGGCTGCGGTGACAAACCCGCTGGTCAACTCCTACAAGCGCCTTGTCCCCGGCTATGAGGCTCCGTGTTACCTCGCGTGGTCCGCGTCCAACCGCTCGGCGCTCATACGCATTCCGGCGGCTCGCGGTCAGGCGACAAGGGTAGAGCTTCGCTGCCCGGATCCGACCTGCAACCCCTATCTTGCGCTCGCGGTATGTCTGGCTGCTGGACTGGACGGCATTGAAAAGGGTCTGACCCCGCCCGACGAGGTCACGGAAAACATTTTCGCGATGGATGCGAAGGCTCGCGCCGCTCACGGCATATTGAGCCTCCCCGGAACCCTGAAGGAAGCGATAATTGCGATGGAGGAAGACTCCCTCATGAAAGACGTTCTTGGCGCGCATGTATACGAACACTACATCGCGGGCAAAGAAGCCGAGTGGGACGAATTCAGGACGAGCGTGAGCGATTGGGAAATTGGAAAGTACATAACCTCCTATTAAAATACAGCAATTACCAATGGTAATTACGGATTGGAGTTGGGCGCGTGAATAGGTTGATTGTTGCCTTCGATGGAGAAAAGCAGCGCGAACAAATTCACGAGGTCTTGGAAGGCGCGGGTTTGTCCGTAAGGTTTGTCACCGACAGCGCGAGCGAGACCGTGAGGCTTATAAACCTCATGGGCGGGGGCATCGTCGTAACCGGCGGCAGGCTTTCGGGCGAACCCGTGGATGAATTGGCCTACAGGCTGGGGTCGGGCGCGATGATACTGGCGCTTGGAAGCCCGGCGCAGCTTGAATACATAGATAGTATAGACGTATTTAAATTATCGGTGCCATTTTCGAGAATAGAGCTTATATCGTCGGTAAGGATACTCATACAGCTCGAGGAAAAAAATCAGCTTAAAACCGTGCCGCGCCGCACGACGCAGGAGGATCGCCTGGTAGCCTCGGCCAAGGCGAAACTCATGCAAAGCCGGGATATGACAGAAAACGAGGCTCATCAGTATCTGCAAAAGCTTAGCATGAATACGGGCAGAAAGCTCGTTCAGACCGCGAAGAGCATACTTGAAACGGAGGCCTTTTAGATGAAAAAAACGGGACTTTACGACCCCGCTTTCGAGCACGATTCATGCGGAATAGGCGCGGTGGTGGATATTAAGGGGCGAGCCGACCATAAAATCGTGGACGACGCGCTTAAGATTGTCGAAAAGCTCGAACACCGCGCGGGCAAGGACGCGACGGGCGATACCGGGGACGGCGTGGGAATACTCACGTCCGTGCCCCACAAATTTTTTAAAAAGCAAATACCTCAGCTTGGCGACAGGGGAGAATACGGCGTAGGAATGTTCTTCTTCCCGAACGACAGCTTGAAGCGCAATCAGGCAAAGAAGATGCTCGAACTGATAGTCGAAAAGGAAAACCTCAGATTCCTCTGCTGGCGCGAGGTTCCAGTAAGAGCGGAAACTCTGGGCAAAAAGGCTCGGGACTGCATGCCTTCGATATGGCAGTGCTTTGTGGAAAAGCCGTCACAGGATAAAACGGCGCTCGCATTCGACAGGCGCCTTTACATAGCCCGCCGCGAGTTCGAACAGTGCAACGACAATACCTACGTCGCGTCATTTTCCTCACGTACCATAGTCTACAAGGGAATGTTTCTCGTAGGTCAATTGCGCTCGTTCTATCCCGATTTGACCGATAGAGATTATGAAGCCTGCATTGCGACCGTTCACTCCCGCTTCTCCACAAATACATTCCCCAGCTGGAATCGCGCCCATCCAAACCGCATAATGCTTCACAACGGCGAGATAAACACCATTCGCGGCAATTACGACAGGATGGCGGCCAGGGAAGAAACGATGTCCAGCGACCTGTTGGGAGAAAATATGGAGAAGGTTCTGCCCGTCATATCCTCGGACGGCTCCGACTCAGCCATGCTCGACAACACTCTCGAGTTCATGATGATGAACGGAATAGACCTTCCGCTCGCGGTTATGATACTCATACCGGAGCCGTGGCGCGACGACGCGACTATAAGCCAGAAAGTCAAGGACATGTATCACTACTACGCTACGATGATGGAGCCGTGGGACGGCCCGGCATCCATACTTTTTACCGATGGCGACGTAGTGGGCGCGGTTCTCGACCGCAACGGACTCAGGCCCTCGCGATACCTCATAACCCGCGACGACAGGCTTATACTCGCGAGCGAAGTGGGCGTTGTGGACATACCGGACGCGGATATAGTGCTGAAAAGCCGCCTTCAGCCCGGCAGAATGCTGCTCGTTGACACAAAGGCGGGGCGCGTAATCGGCGACGGTGAAATAAAAGCCCGCTACGCCGCAGAGTGTCCCTACGGCGAATGGCTCGACAGGAATTTGATGAAATTTGGCGATATACCCGTTCCAAACAAGCGCGTCGAGATACACGATCAGCGCCTTCGCGACAGGCTTTATAAGGCGTTCGGATATACCTACGAGGACGTGAAGGACGTAATACTTCCGATGGCGGCAAACGCTTCGGAGCCTACCGCCTCCATGGGCGCGGATATACCTCTGGCCGTCCTTTCCGATAAGCATCAGCCGTTGTTTTGCTATTTCAAACAGCTTTTCGCGCAGGTAACAAACCCGCCTATCGACGCCATACGTGAAAAAATCGTTACGGATACAACGGTATACGTAGGCTCCGACGGAAACCTGCTCTCAAAGCGCGAGGACAACTGTCGCGTTCTTGAAATAGATAACCCCATAATCACAAGCGTCGAGCTCATGAGAATAAAGACGCTTGACAAGCCCGGTCTGTGCGCGAAGACGGTATCCCTTTTGTACTACAAGAATACCCCGCTTGAACGCGCTGTGGAAAGGCTGTTTCTCAACTGCGACAGAATGGTGAGGGCGGGCGGAAATATAATTATTCTGTCCGACAGGGGAGTGGATGAAAACCACGTAGCCATTCCTTCGCTTTTGGCGGTATCGGCGCTTGAGCAATATCTGATAAGAACCAAAAAGCGCACGGCGGTATCCGTGATACTCGAAAGCGCCGAACCTCGCGACGTACACCATTTCGCGCTGCTTCTGGGCTACGGCGCGAGGGCGGTAAACCCCTATCTGGCGCATGAGTGCATAGGCGAAATTATAGAAAAGGGAATGCTCGATAAGGACGAGCACGAGGCGATAGACGCGTATAACAGGGCGGTTCTGTCCGGCATCGTAAAGATAGCCTCCAAGATGGGAATCGCGACAATACAGTCCTATCAGTCGGCGCAGGTATTTGAGATAGTCGGCATAAAGAAGGACGTCGTGGACAAGTACTTCACGAATACCGTCAGCCGCGTGGGAGGAATAGGTCTTGTCGAGATAGGCGAGGACGTGGAATACCGCCACGATCAGGCGTTCGACCCTCTGGGTCTGCCGCTCGACGAGACGCTCGATTCGGGAGGCTTCCACAAACTGCGTTCGAGCACCGACGCGCAGGAGCATCTGTACAATCCCATGAGCATAGCCCTTTTAAGGGAATCGACGCGCAAGGGAGATTACGAGCTGTTCAAACAGTATTCAAAGCTTATCGACGACGAGGGCTGTCCAAAGACGCTCAGAAGCCTTATGACATTTGACTTCGACCCGAAAAACAGCGTGCCTCTCGACGAGGTGGAGCCTGTGGAGTCGATAGTAAAGCGCTTCAAGACCGGCGCCATGTCCTACGGCTCCATATCGCAGGAGGCGCACGAATGCATGGCCAAGGCCATGAACATGCTGGGCGGCAAGTCGAATTCCGGAGAGGGCGGCGAGGATGAAGAAAGGTTTTCGACCGACAAATGCTCCGCCATTAAGCAGGTGGCGTCCGGGCGCTTCGGGGTTACGAGCGAATATCTGTTAAGCGCCAGGGAGATTCAAATAAAGATGGCGCAGGGCGCGAAGCCCGGAGAAGGCGGCCATCTCCCCGGAAAGAAGGTATATCCGTGGATAGCCAAAACCCGCCACGCTACGCCCGGCGTATCGCTGATATCCCCGCCGCCTCACCACGATATATATTCGATAGAAGACCTCGCGCAATTGATATACGACCTTAAGAATGTAAACCGCGACGCGCGCATATCCGTAAAGCTCGTATCTGAAGCCGGAGTAGGCACCATAGCCGCGGGCGTGGCCAAAGCCGGGGCGCAGGTGATACTCATATCGGGCTACGACGGAGGCACCGGAGCTGCTCCCAGAACGTCGATACACGACGCGGGACTTCCCTGGGAATTGGGGGTGAGCGAAACACATCAGACGCTTTGCCTGAACGGACTTCGTTCGAGGGTGACAATAGAGACCGACGGAAAGCTGATGACGGGGCGCGACATCGCCATTGCATGTATGCTGGGCGCGGAGGAATTCGGCTTCGCGACGGCGCCCTTGGTAACGATGGGATGCGTGATGATGAGGGTGTGCAACCTCGATACCTGTCCCGTAGGCATCGCTACGCAAAACCCGATTTTGAGAAAGAGATTTTCCGGCAAGCCCGAATACATAGTAAACTTCATGCGATTCATAGCTATGCAGTTAAGGGAGATAATGGCTATGGCGGGCGTCAGGACGGTCGAGCAACTCGTAGGAAGGAGCGACCTTCTCAAAAAGCGCGATTTCACGCCGGGAAGTCGAATGGATCTGGTGGATCTGAGCGGAATACTTCATAAAGCCGTGGGCGACGAGAGCCATTTCGTAAAAGAAAAGGTATATGACTTTCATCTCGAAAGAACCGTAGACTGTAAAAAGCTCGCAGGGCAGGTGATGCCAAAGCTCGCTATAGGCGAAAAAGCCCGCGTGACCACGCGCGTAAGCTCGACGGATCGAACCTTCGGCGCCATTCTCGGAAGCGAGATAACGAAGAAGTACGCCATGTCTCTCGATGAGGATGCCTGCATCGTCAAGTGTGAAGGCGGCGGAGGACAGTCGTTCGGGGCATTCATACCAAAGGGGCTTACCCTCGAACTGGAGGGTGACGCAAACGACTACTTCGGCAAGGGCTTATCAGGAGGAACGCTTATAGCTTATCCCCCGAAAGCCAGCACATTCTCCACTCACGACAACGTCATTATCGGAAACGTCGCACTCTACGGAGCGACATCCGGAAAAGCCTTCATAAACGGAATGGCAGGGGAGAGGTTCTGCGTAAGAAACTCGGGAGCCATGGCAGTTGTAGAAGGCGTGGGCGACCATGGATGCGAGTATATGACGGGCGGCGTTGCGGCGATACTAGGCCCCACCGGCAAGAACTTCGCGGCGGGAATGTCCGGCGGCGTGGCGTATGTCCTCGACGAAAATCACGATCTGTATACGCGCCTCAACAAGGAACTGGTCTTCAGCCTCGCGCTCGAGGAAGACGATGATATAGCGCAACTTAAGGATATGCTCGAACAACACGCCCGCCTGACGGGTTCAGAAAAGGCCAGGGCGATACTGAAGGATTTTGACGCCTGCTTAGGCAGCTTTAAAAAGATTATACCGCGCGAATACAGCCGAATCATCAAGGCCATGAGCAGGGAGGCGATATAAGTGGGAAAGGCGACGGGATTTATCGAGTATCAGCGCGCGGCTAACCCATCCATCGCCCCGGAGGAGAGGATAAATAACTTTTGCGAGTTCCATCCTCCGCTCGACGAGTCCGCGCGAAGGGAGCAGGCCGCCAGGTGCATGGACTGCGGGGTTCCGTTTTGCCAGTCCGGAATGAATCTGGCGGGGATGTTTACGGGCTGTCCTCTCAACAACGTCATCCCAGAGTGGAACGACATGCTCTATCGCGGCAACTGGTCTCAGGCGCTATCGAGGCTTCTTAAGAGGAGCAGCTTTCCGGAGTTTACCGGAAGGGTGTGCCCCGCGCTGTGCGAGGCGGCATGCACCTGTGGATTGAACGATCAGCCGGTGACGGTCAGGGAAAACGAACTGGCAATCATAGAACACGCCTTTGCGAACGGACTTATGACACCTCGGATTCCTGAAACCCGAACCGGGAGAAGGGTAGCCGTCATAGGATCAGGCCCCTCCGGTCTCGCGCTCGCCGACAGGCTCAACCGACGCGGACACATTGTCACGGTCTACGAAAAAAACGACCGCCCGGGCGGGCTTCTCATGTACGGAATACCGAATATGAAGCTGGACAAGTCCGTCGTGGACAGGCGAATAAAACTCATGACCGAAGAGGGCGTAACATTCAAAACCGGAGTGGATGTGGGCGCAAATATGGCAAATTCAATAATCGGCGACTACGACGCGGTGGCGCTGTGCTGTGGGGCGGGAAACCCTCGCGACCTCAATGTGAAAAACCGCGACGCGAAAGGCTGCTATTTCGCGGTAGACTTCCTGACGGAGAATACCAAATCGCTTCTTGAAGGGCGAAATCCCCGCGTGAGCGCAAAGGGCAAGTCGGTCGTCATAGTCGGCGGAGGAGACACGGGAAACGACTGTGTGGGAACCTGCATAAGGCAAGGCTGCAAATCGGTCATTCAGCTAGAGATGATGCCCTGTCCGCCCCTTGAGAGAACCGACGGCAACCCATGGCCGCAATGGCCGAGAATACTTAAGACCGACTACGGCCAGCAGGAAGCCATAGCGCTTTACGGAAGCGACCCGCGAATATATCAGACGACGGTGACGGAACTTGTGAAGTCTGATAAAAAGGAACTATCCGCGATTAAAACTGTGAAGCTGGAAAAAGTAATCGATGAGAAGAGCGGGCGGGCGAACATGATGCCCGTCGAGGGATCGGAAGAAACGCTCGAGTGCCAGCTGCTTCTCATAGCGGCGGGATTTCTCGGATGTCAGGACTACGCGGCTAAGGCGTTTGGGGTAAAGCTCAACGGGAGGCAAACGGTCGAAACCCGCCCCGGCTCATACGCTACGAACGTGGAGAAGGTCTTCTCCGCCGGGGACATGCGCCGCGGACAGTCGCTCGTCGTATGGGCGATCAACGAAGGTCGTCAGGCGGCGAGCGAGATAGACGGGTATCTGATGGGTTATTCAAACCCGGTATAGACAATTATAAACCTGTTATGAAGGGCAATGGCGTCCTGAAAGGATGCCATTGCCCTTTGTATATACAAACGACTCACGAGGAGGATTATTATGTCAAGCTTATTTTCTGCGGTCAACACTATCTGGGTACTGCTGGGTGCGGCGCTGGTGTTCTTCATGCAAGCCGGGTTCGCGATGGTTGAAACGGGATTCACCCGCGCGAAGAACGCCGGAAATATAATCATGAAAAACCTGATGGATTTCTGCATAGGCACTCCGCTTTTCTGGCTGTTCGGCTTCGGCATAATGTTCGGGGTCGGCTCCGGCTTCATCGGAAACCTCGATATAGCCTCGACGGGCGACTACTCGCACATACTGCCCGCGGGTGTGCCGATGTTCGCGTTTCTGATATTCCAGACGGTATTCTGCGCGACGGCGGCGACGATAGTTTCAGGCGCTATGGCCGAGCGCACGAAGTTCAGCTCCTATTGCATGTATTCGGCGATCATAAGCCTCGTCATATATCCCATAAGCGGACACTGGATATGGGGCGGCGGATGGCTGTCGCAGATGGGATTTCACGACTTCGCGGGTTCCACGGCGGTTCACATGGTCGGCGGCGTATCGGCTCTGATAGGCGCAAAGATTCTAGGCCCCCGTATCGGAAAGTATAACGACGACGGCACGCCGCGCGCCATCCCCGGACACAGCCTTACCCTCGGCGCGCTTGGAGTTTTCATTCTGTGGTTTTGCTGGTTCGGCTTCAACGGATGTTCAACGGTGGCGATGGATTCAGACGCCGCGATACAGTCAGCCAGTAAGATATTCGTCACGACAAACCTCGCGGCCGCCGTCGCGACCTGCACGTGCATGGCCATAACCTGGATAAAGTATAAAAAGCCCGACGTATCCATGACGCTCAACGGAACGCTCGCGGGACTGGTCGCCATAACCGCCGGCTGCGATACGGTAAGCCCCCTGTCCTCGGCGATCATCGGCCTTATCGCGGGATTCGCCGTGGTCTACGGCATTGAGTTTATCGACAAGGTGCTTCATATAGACGACCCGGTCGGAGCGGTCGGCGTTCACGGCGTGTGCGGGGCGCTGGGTACTGTACTGGTGGGATTCTTTTCGGACGGCACGGCGACTCCAAAGGGACTTTTCCTCGGAGGCGGGTTTGAATGCCTGATTACTCAGTTAATCGGCGTGGCGTCGGTAATAGCGTGGGTTGCGGTGACTATGACGGCGGTATTTCTGCTGATAAAGCGCTTTCATGGACTGCGGGTCGAGCCTTCGGTTGAAATTCAGGGACTGGATGTTTCGGAGCACGGACTTGTTTCCTCTTACGCCGACTTCATGCCGTCCACCGCTACTATGTTCCCTGCGACATCTTCTGAAATTGTTTCTGGCGATGTTTCAGCGACCGACGCCTCTCGCGGCGCCGACGTCATAACCGTCAAACAGGATCATAAGGACGCTAAATTCACGAAGGTTTCGATAGTCTGCAAACAGGGCAAATTTGAACAGCTCAAAAACGCCCTCAACAAGATCGGCGTCACCGGCATAACCGTTACGCAGGTCATGGGCTGCGGACAGCAGAAAGGCGCTCCCGAGTACTACCGCGGCGTTCCGATAGGCGTGACGCTGCTTCCCAAGATACAGGTGGACGTTGTAGTCGCCAAGGTTCCCGTAAAGCGCGTAATCGATACCGCGAAAAAGGCGCTTTATACCGGTCACATTGGAGACGGCAAGATATTCGTCTACGACGTGGAGAACGTAGTCAGGGTACGCACCGGAGAGGAAGGATACGTGGCCTTACAGGGCGAGGACGCCTAGGAGTATATGTGCGGGGGAGCGTGCAGCGCCCCCGCATGTACGTTGATAATATATGACGAATCGGCCTGCGATATATATTGCAGGCTGGTTCTTTGTATAATTTAAGTTGTCGTAGGCTCTTGAATATCTTTCCCGGCATGGAAGAATACCTTTAAACAGCCTTGACGCTTAACATGGGATTGATGTATAATATGGCATTACCAGTCTTGCGGAAGCCGACGCGCTTTAATGGCGACGGTTTATCGCGGTCGTTTGGAGGATGCTCATGAAAACCATACGCCCCATAAACGCCGGATATTTTATTATTTACGGACTGACGCTGATAGCGTTTGCCGATTTGGTCTATACGGCGATAAGCTACAGCGTTGGAGCGGATTCATTTTCCACGATGTTTTCCTATTGGAGCCTGTTGATTTTCATCGCGGCCGTGGCTTATGCCCAACATTATGTAAGGGCGCGCATAGTCATCTCTCCGCAGTCCGTCAGAATCGTTCAACCCACCTATATAATGCCAAAGCCCAATGAGAAGAGGGTCAACTTCATATTCCGTCAGGATCAGCTCGACAACGTGCTCATCGACAGCAAATTTGATCCCCGGCAAATAGAAAAATACGGCTATGCCAAGGAACTGGGTTTGAAAAACAGGGACAAATCCCCAAATACCGACAAGCTGAAACTTTTCGCTCTCAACGAGGTTGCTTTCATAACGAAAGACGGCAAGGACTATCGACTGAACGCCGGGAGCTACACAAAAAAACAGCTAAGCGAAATAGTAAACCTGATAAAGCAGTACTCAAACGTCGATCCGACCGGCACTCTCGCGTAATCTTATATCAGGAGGGGCGGCCAATGGTCGAATTGAGAAGGGTGAATGTGTCCGTGGATAAAACCAGCGGCGGGGGAGAGCCGGGGGTTTTTTATCACGCGGATTCCGCTGAGATCATGCCGGAGCTTCTCGAAAGATACGCGGGGAAAATCCAGATGGTTTACCTTGATCCGCCATTTGCCACCGGAAGGAAATTCGACATGCGAATGCGCGTCGGTGCAAAGGACTGGAAAAGCGGCGCGGCGTCTTTTACGCTTCCCGCCTACGAAGACAATCTTTCTACTGACGACTACCTCAACCTCATGAGAAGGGTTCTCACCGGGGCGAGGGAGCTTTTAAAGGATACCGGGACGATTTTTCTGCATATAGACAGCCGTATGCACGCCTATTTAAAGATAATTATGGACGAGCTGTTCGGAATGAAGAACATGCTCAACGAAATAATATGGACATATCAGACCGGAGGCCGCGCGAAGAACTACTTCAGCCGCAAACACGATACGATTTTATTCTATCGTAAAACACCGAGATATTACTTCGACATGAAGGCCGTAGAAGTAATAGATCCCGGATACCGGACAAACCATATGAAAAAGGGAGTCGATGCCGACGGACGCCCATACCGGTCGATAAAGTCCGGAGGCAAGACATATACATATTACGACGATAATCCGGTATTCCCAAGCGACGTTTGGTCGGACGTGAGCCATATGCAGCAGCGCGATCCCCAAAGGACGGGCTACGACAATCAAAAGCCCCTGGGTCTCATGCACAGAATAATCAAATGCTCCACGCGCCCCGGGGATACCGTCTGCGACCTGTTTGCCGGATCTGGTTCCACGCTCGACGCCGCGCACGGCCTGGATAGGGCGTTTGTCGCGAGCGATATAAGCCCGATGTCGATGTATGTGGTCAGAAAGCGGCTTTGTACCGCGCCCGTCGAATTCAGATTCGAACCCGACCGGGGAAGTCCAAGCGTGAAATTATCGGTCAGACTGGGCATAGGCCATTACATAGTGACGCTCGAGGATTATCGGATGGAGCCGGGACTGGCGGATCAGTTTTCGGGTATGGACGCGGTGGACAACTGGTCGGTGGGCTATGTGAAGGGCGAGACATTTAGTCAGGAAGCCGCTCACACGCGCTCCAGAAGCAATCCCGAACTCAACAGGGAATTATGGCTCCCGTCGTTCGAGGGCACTGCCGCCGTAAGAATTGGCGATATATTGGGACGTAACTTCTATTATGTGTTTGACAAGGATGGAATAAAATGAGCAGCGCCGGAGGATATATAGTTTATCAATTAAAAGAGCTTATGCGCGAGAACCTTATAGCTCTCATATATACCGATCCCGACAATCCGGATGATTTTATCGCCGGATATATAAGAAACGTCAACGCCCGAACCCTTTTGCTGGCTTCTATAACGCCGTTTGGCCAGCCGGACGGTTTTTACGCGATAAGAATCAGTACCGTGCTCGACGTTTTATACGACAATGTGTACGCCGAGAGGCTGGCGCTTTTAATGGAGCTTTCGGGAACGAGCGCCAGAAACATGTCTATAAGGGAGGATCAGGACGCGTTGGAGGCGCTGTTGAGCATGTGCGCCGAAAACGGACGAGCGGTTACGGTGTGGACGGCCACTGAGTGTTACTCGGGATACGTCGCGCACGTAAACGACCTGTTTCTCGAATTGGAACCTGTGGACTTCATGGGTCGCAGATGCATCGCGATGACATTCAGACTCATAGATCTTGATATGGTATCCGTTTTTTCAGATGAAGAGGTCATGTATGAAAGGCTGGATCGCTATCACAACCAGGTTAACCCATGAGGTCAAACGCGAGATTGCGAAGGAGTGGAAAAAATGAGGGTTTATAACTTTGCGCCAGGCCCGGCTACCATGCCTCTAGAGGCTCTTGAAACCGCCGCCAGACAGATGACGGACTACAATGGAAGCGGCATGTCCGTAATGGAGATGAGCCACAGGTCAAAGGCTTATCAGGAAATATTCGACGAGACCGTAGCCCTTATACGCGAGCTTCTCGCGGTCGGCGACGATTACGAGGTTCTGCTGTTACAGGGCGGCGCGACAGGTCAGTTTGCCGCCGTGCCGATGAATCTCATGAGTGGCAGCAAATCCGCCGATTATATAGACAGCGGCAACTTCGCCCACG
>JAUNBY010000414.1 GCA_030526935.1 Clostridia bacterium | reverse complement strand
CGACAGCGGGCGGCGCATGGGGAACGGCCAAACCGACACTCGGCCGCAAACCCGCTGATTACAAGCCGGCGGGAGCGCAATGCGCTCCCCTACGGGTTGCTGGTATTGCGGGTTTTTCCGTTTTGCGAAGCGATGGCATCGAACGAAAACCCTTGCTGGTATTCGACCACGCTCGGCTATTCAATCAATTTTCATTACAACGACGTCCGTAGGGGAGCGCATTGCACTCCCGCCCGTATGCCATCAGCGCGGTTGACATACGCCACCGCGCGGCGCGGTTTCGCATAAGACACAATCAATGCGCCCCCGCGCAACACGCGGACAGGGCGCATAATTCCCTTTATACAGTTATAAAGCCGGTTTAAGCCATGTATATACCCCTCACGCCCTCAACGCCCTCATGGCGTTTAATATCGCGAGCACCAGAACTCCCACGTCGGCGAATACCGCGAGCCACATGTCGGCCATGCCGAACGCGCCCAGCGCGAGAACGACCGCTTTGACCGCGAGGGCAAAGGCGATGTTCTGCCGCACTATCCGCATAGTCCGCCTTGAAACGGCTATGGCGCGGCATAATTTCATAGGGCTGTCGTCCATGAGAACCACGTCGCTGGCTTCTATGGCGGCGTCGCTTCCGAGCGCGCCCATCGCGACGCCCACGTCGGCGCGTGAGAGAACCGGCGCGTCGTTTATACCGTCGCCCACGAAGCAAAGCCCCTTGCCTTCCTTTAAAAGTTCTTCAACCATCGCGACTTTATCCTGCGGGAGCAATTGCGCGTGGTATTCGTCCACTCCCACTTCCTTCGCGACGAGCGCGCCCACATCCCGCGAATCCCCGGTGAGCATAACCGTCTTCTCGACGCCAAGCTCTTTGAGCCGTGCCAGAGCCTGTTTTGCGTCGGGCTTTACCTCGTCGTTTATGACTATATGGCCAAGGTATTCGTCAGCTTGCGATATGTGTATGATCGTCCCCGGATGATGGCAGGGATGCCATTTGGCTTTAACCTCGTCCATCAATTTTCCGTTGCCCACATATATATCGCGCCCGTCGATATTGGCCTTTACGCCCCTTCCGGCAATCTCGGAAACGTCTTTGACGCGGGCGGGGTCTATATGCCCTTCGTGCGCGGCGACTATGGACTGCGCGATAGGGTGGCTCGAATGCGACTCCGCTATGGCGGCTATGTCCAAAAGCTCAGCCTGAGATACCTGTTCGGGGTGTATGGCCGTGACCGTGAAGGTTCCCTTAGTAAGCGTCCCTGTCTTGTCGAACACGCAGGTCTTAACCTTGGAAAGCGCCTCGAGATACCCCGCGCCCTTTATCAACACGCCCTGTCTGGAAGCGCCTCCTATGCCTCCGAAGAACGAAAGCGGAACCGACACTACCAGCGCGCACGGGCAGGAGACGACCAGAAATACCAGCGCGCGGTTTATCCATTCGCCCCACTCGCCGTAAAATATAGGGGGGACGACGGCCAGAACGACGGCCACTATGACGACAAGCGGCGTATAATAACGCGAAAAGCGGGTGATGAATCTCTCCGTGCGCGCCTTTTTCTCGCTCGCGTTTTCGACGAGTTCAAGTATGCGCGATACCGTGCTGTCGCCCGCTTCGCTTTCGGTTCTGACCCTTATAAGCGAGGTCAGGTTGACGCAACCGCTCACCACGCGCTCGCTCGGCCCCACGTCGCGCGGGAGGCTCTCTCCTGTGAGAGCCGCGGCGTTCACGGCGGTATGCCCTTCGATTATTATGCCGTCGAGCGGTATCTTCTCGCCGGGGCGGACGATTATGGTTTCCCCCACCGCGACTTCATCGGGGGATACGGTCATTTCCGCCCCGTCGCGCACGACCGTCGCGCTATCGGGCCTTATGTCCATCAATTTCGCTATGTCGCGGCGGCTTTTTCCGACGGCGACCGACTGAAACCATTCGCCTATCTGATAAAATACCATTACCGCGACGGCTTCCCTGTACTCTCCCAGGCAGAAAGCTCCGACGGTCGCGATTGTCATGAGGAACTTTTCGTCGAACAGCCGTCCGCCGGCCATATTGCGCATCGCGCCCCACAACACGTCCCAACCGCATATCACATATGGCGCGAGGTACATTAAAAGGCTCAGCCAGCCTTCGACCGGCGCCATCCACGCCGCGGCCAGCAGCGCCGCCGCGACGATTATCCTTGCCAGATCCCTTTTTTGACGCCTTGACATATATCAGTCCTCCACTTATAAGACTACATAAGTATCCTGCAATCCGGCTCCACCTTTTTACAGACCTTTACGACCTGAGAAATTATCTCGTCGAAACAGGAGTCGTCGGCTTCAAGCGTAAGCTTTTGCGTCATGAAGCTGACGGTGGCGCGCGTGACTCCGTCGAGCCTGTTTATGGCCTGCTCCATTTTAGCGGCGCAGTTAGCGCAGTCGAGGTCTTCCAGCTTAAATACCTTTTTCATGATTATTTCCTCTCTTCCGTTATATGTTCGTAGCCCTGATAGATTATGGCGCGGACGTGGTCGTCGGCCAGAAAATAGTATATGGTCTTGCCCTCGCGCCGGGAACCGACAAGTCTGTTGCTCTTGAGCACCTTTAACTGATGCGATATTGCCGATTGCGTCATCCCCAGAAACTCGGCTATGGCGCATACGCACATCTCGCTTTCGAAAAGCGCGTAGAGTAT
>JAUNBY010000032.1 GCA_030526935.1 Clostridia bacterium | reverse complement strand
TGAGTCCCGATATGAAAAAAATCAGAACCGACGAAATGCTCGATACGCTGCACAATACCGCCAATATATCCGACTTTCTTAAAAAGCACGAAGTTCATTTCGTACAACAGGATTTCGCGCGCTGCCTCGCGGCGTTTACGGAGAAAAAGGGGCTGGTTCGCGAGCACGTGATACGCCGCGCCGACATAGATCGCACCTACGGGCACCAGATATACGAGGGACGCCGCAGGCCGTCGCGCGACAAGGTGATACAGTTGGCGTTCGGCCTTGAGTTGGACGAGAGCGAAGTGCGGGAATTGTTAATAGCGGCCGGATACATGCCTTTATATCCTAAAATCAGCCGCGATGCCATACTGATTTTTTGCATTGTGCATAAAAAGTCGATCAACGACGCGAATCACCTGCTCGACCGTGAAGGTCTTTCGCTGCTCGGCAAAGGTTAGCGTCCCGCGTTCCCGGTCTTGGCATATACCGGGAACGCGGTTATCGTTTTACAAATTACGCGAATGGCGCTTTGGCGACGCGGTGCAGGCATACTTCGTCTATGACGGCGTTAGTGCGATGCTCCAGCAGAAATTCGGCTATATCGGCTATGTCGTCGGTGGTTATCATCCCCTCGTCGGTGAGATCGGGACGGGCTATCCGTATCAAATCCGTATATACCCCTCCCGGAGATATGGCGTGAACCCTCACGCCCTTTTCATACAATTCGTTGGCGATGACGCGGGTCATGCCCAACAGGGCGTGCTTTGACATTGTATATACGCTTTGAAGCGCGTATCCCTTATGCCCTCCTACGGAGCAGATGTTTATTATCGTCGCCTGTTTGGATTTGAGCAGGTATTTCACGGCGTTCTGGCAAAGTATGAAGGGCGCGCGGGCGTTTGTGTCCATTATGCTGTCGTATTCAGCCAAAGAAACCGTCTCGAAGGGCTTCGAAAGCGCCTGACCCGCGTTGTTTATCAATATGTCAAGCCCGCCCAGCGCGCTATACGCCTTATCCACGCAGTTGGCCAGGTAGTTCTCGTCGGTCAGGTCGCCCGCGAGCGATACGGCCTTTACCCCGTATTTTTTGCACACAGCCTTCACATCGTCGAGCTTTTGCGCGTTTCTTCCGCACAGCGCCATATTGACGCCTTTTGACGCCAGGCGCTCGGCCAAAGTGCGTCCGATTCCGCCGCCCGCTCCGGTGAGAAGGCAGCTAAGACCTGATATGGAATTCTTCATTATTATTACCTCCCAAATTATTCGCGCTTACGCCAGCGCCTCCAATGCCCTTTCTATGGCGTAGCGCCCGTGTTCGTAGGTGAGAGCGCCCTGCATATACGCGGTGTACGGTTCGCGTATTGGCGCGTCGCAGCTAAGCTCTATCGACGCCCCCGCGACGAAAGTCCCCGCGGCCATTATGACCCTGTCTTCATAGCCCGGCATGTCCCATGCCTCGGGAACGGCGTAGCTGTCTACGGGAGAAGCCATTTGTATCTGCCTTACGAAATCCGTCAAGTCACGTTCGGACGCGAACCTTATCGCCTGTATTATGTCGTCCCTTTCCTCGCCGGGCTTCGGGCTTACTTCCATGCCCAATTTCTCGAACGCACGCGCCGCGAGATTTGCCGTCTTAAGCGCCTGACAAACCGCGTGAGGGGCCATGAAAAGCCCCTGATAGAACGGGCGATAGTCGGCGGCGTAGGAACCGACTTCGCTTCCTATGCCGGGGCATGTGAGCCGGTAAGACACGAGTTCAACCATTTCCTTACCGCCCGCGATATATCCTCCCGTAGGAGCCAGTCCCCCGCCGGGATTCTTTATAAGCGACCCCGCGATGACGTCCGCCCCGACGGATGTCGGCTCATTCTCCCGCGTAAATTCGCCGTAGCAGTTGTCGACCATCACTATCGCCCGGTCGGACGCCGCGTGTACGGCTTTGCAAAGGCGTTCTATTTCGTCGATGGATATGGCCTTTCGCCATTCGTAGCCCCGCGAACGCTGCAAAAGCACGAGGCGAACCTTTTTATCGATTAGGGCCAGCACTGCCGGAATGTCTATGGAGCCATCCGCCTTCAATTCGGCCTGCCTGTACTCGACGCCCAAATCCTTAAGCGACCCCGTCCCCGCTTTGCCCTCTATGCCTATCACCTGGCGCATAGTGTCGTATGGAGCGCCGGCGGCGCAGATCATGGCGTCGCCCGGGCGCAGTATGCCAAAAAGACAGGTGGCGAGCGCGTGGGTTCCCGAGGCTATGTGCGGCCTTACTATGGCGCTTTCGGCGTTCATCACGCGGGCGTATATAGTTTCCAGCGTATCGCGGGCTATGTCATCGTAGCCGTAGCCCGTGGTGGGCGTGAAATGCCTGTAGGATACGCCCTTTTCCTGGAAGGCCTTGAGTATCTTTCTGGTATTGAATCTCTCGACGGCTTCCAGCTTCGAGAAGGTTTCTCTCAAGTCGTTCTCGCATTCGTTTAAAAACGCGCTTATGTTCATAAGTCCTCCCTGATGATAATTTCATCGGCCAATTTATCCGGGTCATCCGCCTTGAGCCATACTACCCGTTCGTCGTTTCGAAACCAGGTCAACTGGCGCTTGGCGTAGCGGCGCGTGTTCTGCTTTATGGCTTCAACCGCCGATTCGAGGCTTTCATCGCCCCTTAAAAAACCCGCCAGTTCTTTATATCCTATGGCCTGCATTGCGGTCGCGCGGGGATCTGCAGCGCCAAGCAGTGACTTGACCTCGTCCAAAAGCCCGGCGGCGACCATGGCGTCGACGCGCCTGTCGATCCTCTCATACAGCGTTTCCCTCGGCCACTCTATGGCGTAAAGCGCGCCCTCGAAATCCCCCTCCCGCTCCCGGTCGTTGCGCATATGCCACGAAAGCGGCTTTCCCGTTATCTCGCAGACCTCTATAGCGCGTATAACGCGGCGAAGGTCGTTTACGTGCAGGCGGTTGGCGGATTCTTTATCAATGTCGCGCAGCATTTCGTGAAGCTTTTCGCGGCCTCCCGGCTCGTTTGATATGTCCGTAAGTCTTGAACGTATGGCCTCGTCGCCCTCTACCGAAAAGCCCAGCGGCTTAGTAAGCGCGTTTATATAAAGCCCCGTGCCCCCGCATAGAAGCGGAAGGCGTCCTCTTAATACTATATCCTCTATCGCGCTTAACGCCATATTCCTGTAGGCCGCCGCAGAAACGCGTTCGTTCGGGTCTATGACGCTTATGAGGTGATGCCTTACGCCGCGCATATCCTTTTCATCCGGCGTGGCGGTTCCAATATCCATTCCGCGATAAAGCTGCATCGAGTCGCAGGAGACCACCTCTCCCCCGCGCCTGCGGGCAAGCTCGACGGCTAAATCGCTCTTTCCGGATGCCGTGGCTCCGCATATGACGATTAAACGTTTCATTGTATCCTCTTGAACATCTTATCAAGCTCCGTCCGGGTGAACGCCCTCAAAACCGGTCTTCCGTGAGGGCAGGTGGCGGGCGCCTGCGTGGTTGCCATAAGGTTCACAAGCTGTGTGATCTCCTCGTTCGACAGCGTTTGCGAACCTTTGACCGCGTGTTTGCAGGCCATTTGCATTATCTCCTGACGACGCCTGTCAAATTCGGCGTATTTAAGTTGATCGAGCCTGTCGAGCATACTCATGAAAAACGGCGTTATATCGGCTTTTCCGAGGACGAACGGAACCGCCCTGACCGCGATTTCTCTCTCTCCAAAGGGTTCGACCTCGAAACCCGCGGCGGTTATTATGTCCATCGAGTTGTCTATCTGCGCCTGCTCCTTTTTGGACACCTCGATTATTAGGGGCATGAGAAGGCTTTGACTGGCGCTGTTTTTCTCGAGGCTCGCCGCGTATTTTTCGTACAATATCCTCTCGTGCGCCGCGTGCTGGTCTATAATCACCATAGCGCCCCGCGTCTGAATAATCAGATAGGTGTCGAACACCTGCCCGACTATTCTGTAAAGCGGCTTTTCAACGCCTATATCCTCCATCTCGATCGCCTCGCGCGCGGCGGAAAAATCGAAAGCCTCGCTCAAATCGCATCCCTCGCGCAGAGTCGCCTTTTCGGGGCGGATGTCTAGTATTTGCGCCTGAGCGACACTTGACGCGGGCTTCGCCGGAGACGGGCTTGTATTGGAGTTTGATACAACTTCAACCTTCGCTTCAATCTTCGCGGCATCCGGCGAATCTCGTTCAATTTCGTATGCTGCGCGTTTTTGCCCGTCGCCTCCGTCGGTCACATCGTCGCTTTGTTCGACTTGTACTTGAGGGCTATCGGCGGGTTGGGCAGTCCGCGTCTGAGTATCCGAGGGCAAAGCGTCTCTTTCAGCAGGTTTTTCATCCGGCGTCTTACCGTCGAGCCTTTCTATCACAAGCCTTGGAGCGGCTTCGACGGACGGCTTTTCGGCCTCGACCGACGCTATATCGAGCATTTTCTCCTCGGGGAAGGCGGACGCGAGTATACCGTCAATGGAAGTCCTCATGGCTTCCTCGTCGCGGAAGCGCACCTCGAGTTTGTTGGGATGCACGTTTATATCGACCGATTGAGGATGAAGCGTAAGATTAAGAATGCACATGGGATGCATGCCTATCGTCACGCGCCCCTTAGTCGCGTTTTCAAGCGCCTGTTGGAGCAGCTGGCACTTGACCGTCCGCCCGTTTATGAAAAACGACTGTTGCGATCTCGTGGGCTTCGCTATGTCTCCGATTCCTATAAGCCCCGAAACCCTTATGCCGCCCATCGACGAATCTATGTCCATGAGCGCGCCGGCCGTCTCGCGACCGTATACCGCGAGCGCCGCGTGGCGCAGATTGCCGTCGCCGAAGCTGTGAAACAGCGTCTTTCCCGAATTTATAAAGCGCACGGATACTCCGGGGTTTCCCAAAAGCAGCTTCGTGACGGCATCGACGACCGCTCCCGCCTCGTAATTGGGCTTTTTAAGAAAAGCCTTTCTCACAGGTGTGTTAAAGAACAGGTCTTTGACGATTATAGTCGTACCTTCCGGGCTTCCCGTCTCATTGAGGGATACTATCTTACCGCCCTCGACGACTGCCTTAATGCCAAACTCCGCCCCCTTGCGGCGGGTTGTCATCTCGACCCGTGAGACGGCGCAAATGGAAGCCAGCGCCTCTCCGCGAAAACCCATTGTGCGAATGTCGGTCAGTTCCTCGGCGGTCTTTATCTTGCTCGTCGCGTGATTTTGAAACGCCAGACGCACTTCCTCCGGGGGGATGCCGCAGCCGTTGTCGGTGACGCGCAGGTATTCAATGCCGCCCGAGCGTATCTCGACCGTTATGGACGTAGCCCCAGCGTCAAGCGAGTTTTCAAATAGCTCCTTGGCGACCGAAGCGGGCCTTTCTACGACCTCTCCCGCCGCTATGCGGCCTATGGTCGCCGCGTCAAGAATCCTTATGGGCATTGAGCGCCTCCCCCCTTTATATAAGCCGCGCCTTCTCCTTGAGCCTTATGAGCAGGTTCAGCGCGTCTATGGGCGTTATTGACATAACGTCGAGGTTCTGCAACTCCACGACGATTTCCATGGGCTTGGCTTCCAGAAGGCTGACCTGTTTGTTTCCGGCGTTTTTGCGATTATCGAGAATGCTCTTTCCGATTGACGCGCCGGCTTGCGAATTGGCTTCAAGTCGCGCCATTATCTGCCTGGCTCGGTTGACCAGCGCCTTCGGAAGCCCCGCAAGCGACGCGACTGCGACGCCAAAGCTCCTGTCCGCGCCGCCGGGGACGATCTTTCTCAGGAATATGACGTCGTTTCCCTGTTCCTTTGCCGTTATCCGGTAGTTGACGACGCCGGGAAGCCTGCCCTCCAACTCCGAAAGCTCGTGATAGTGAGTCGCGAAAAGCGCCCGGCAATTGACGTTCTGGGCTATATACTCGACCGCCGCCCACGCTATGGCAAGCCCGTCAAAGGTACTAGTTCCGCGTCCTATCTCGTCGAGTATCACAAGGCTGTCCTTCGTGGCGAATTTAAGTATAGTCGCAAGTTCGTTCATCTCGACCATAAATGTAGATTGTCCGCCGAACAAATCGTCCGAAGCGCCTATACGGGTGAATATCCTGTCCGTCAGCGGTATATTGGCGCTTTTCGCCGGCACGAACGAACCCATATGCGCCATCAGCGTTATCAGCGCGACCTGCCGCATATAGGTGCTCTTTCCCGCCATATTGGGGCCGGTTATCACCATGATGTTTCGCCCGTCGGACATTTCGCAGTCGTTATCGACAAACGCCTCCCTGCCAAGCGAGTGCTCGACCATGGGATGGCGTCCGCCTTTTATATCGATAACGCCTTCCGCGTTTATTTGGGGTCTCACATATTCGCATTCGCATGCCAGTTGCGCAAGCGACAGTATGCAGTCGAGCGTCTTTAAGCCCCTTGACGTCGATTGAATGGAAACGATGGACTGCCTGAGCCTGTCCTTTATCTCGCAATACAGTTCATACTCAAGCCTCATGGCTTCCTCGTCGGCGCCAAGCACCTTTCTTTCAAGCTCCTTGAGCTCCTGAGTTATGAACCGCTCGCAGTTGGCAAGCGTCTGCTTTCTCGTATATTCGTGCGGGACGAGGTTGTAGTTTGACTTGGTAACTTCGATATAGTAGCCGAACACGCGGTTAAAACCTATTTTCAGGTTCTTAATCCCCGTTCTCTCCCTCTCGTCGCTCTCGAGTTTCGTTATCCAGATTTTTCCGTCGCGGGCGGCAAGGCGCAGTTCGTCAAGCTTTTCGTTGTAGCCGTCCTGAAATATGCCGCCTTCTTTTACGGCGACAGGAGCTTCCTTGACGATGGCGCGCGCGAGCAGATCGCACAATTCGGGCATGGGGTCTATGAGGCTCTCCGCCTCGTCTATGAGCTTCACGCCCGTACCCGCGACGGCGCGCTTTATATCGGCCGCTACGCAAAGCGTCTTGGCTATAGCCGCGACATCGCGGGGATTTATGGAGTCATAGGCGATTTTGGACAAAAGCCTTTCAATGTCGTGAGCATTTTCAAGCATTTCACTAAGCTCGCGCGTCTTCATAAGCTCGTTTTTATAGTATTCAACAGCGTCCAGCCTCGCGTTTATCTCGCCTTCGTCCCTGAGAGGGCGCTCTATCCAGCTTCTGAGAAGCCTGCTGCCCATGGCGGTCGAGGTCTTGTCCATCAGCCACAATAAAGACCCCCTCTTGCCGTTGGCGTGCCCAACGCCTGTAAGCTCGAGGTTTCTCGCGGCGACCGAGTCTAAATTGAGATATTTCCCGGCTTCATAGCGCTCCATTTTTATTATATGGCCAAGCGCGTTTTTCTGGGTATTCGTCAGATACCTCATGAGCGCCCCCGCCGCCTGCGCCGTCAGCCTGTCGCCCGGCAAATCCAATCCGTTCGCGCCGAGGTCTATAAAATGTCCCTCGAGCGCCTCGACTGCGGGTTTATAGTCGTAATACTCAACGGGGACGTCTGTAATGGTGAAATTAGCGCTCACGCTTACGCTCAGGAACTTTTCCCGGTCGTTTAATATAACTTCGCGGGGAGAAATCCTGTCGAGTTCTCCGGCAAGCCGCTGCTTTGCGCCGGTAAGCTTATAGACCTTAAACTCGCCCGTCGATACGTCGCAAAAAGCTATGCCCGCGTTATCGGATTTTAAGTAAATGGACATAATGTAATTGGGTTCGCTCTGTTCGAGCATCTGTCCTTCTATAACCGTACCCGGCGTTATTACCCGAACCACGGCCCTCTCGACGAGGCCCTTCGTCTCGGCGGGATCCTGCATCTGCTCGCATATGGCGACGCTGTGGCCATTGGCTAACAATCTGGCTATATAAGTTTCCGCCGCGTGATACGGCACCCCACACATGGGCGCGCGTTTGGACAGCCCGCATTCCTTCCCGGTAAGCGTCAGTTCAAGCTCCTTTGACACGAGTTCCGCGTCGTCAAAGAACAACTCGTAAAAATCGCCCAACCGGAAAAGCAGCAGACTGTCCTTATACTCATCCTTTATAGAAAGGTATTGCCTCATCATTGGTGAAATGGCCATCATTCTTCCTCCGTATCAATGGCAGCCCGAGCAGTGCGCGCAATTGCCCCCGCATTCGCTTTGACCCGTATCGCCCGTTATTATAAAGCGCAGCGTGGCGTTGACCTGCTCTATCCGCTTTGAAAAGTCCATCTGCGCCTGAGTCAGGCGTAAAACGGAATCTATCTTTGCGAGCCTGTCCTGATACGCGTCCATCTGATTAGAAAGCAGCTGAAGCTTGCCGCTGTCAGGATTCTCCTCTATGAGCAGGTTCTGAACCTCTATTTTGCATTCGTTATACTTCTCGATGAGCATCGACGCCTCCGGATCGTTCATGGCTTCGGCTTCCGCCATGCGCATCCTCTTGCATTCTTCGCTTTCGAGCAGCAATTCTCCAAGCTCTCTGGTCTTCTGAATAATAGGATCCATATATATTCCTCCCGTGATATTTGTACTCGCTAAACCGCTTCCCCGCGCAGCGTATTGGTTCCCGCCGCCGTTATCCTTACATCCACAAATTGCCCTATCATATCATTATTTCCCGGGAAATTCACCATGAATCCCCTTTCGGTCTTTCCGCACAACTTTTTATCGTCGCGGGGAGACAAGCCCTCGACAAGCACCCTGAAGCTATGCCCTATCTGGCTTTCGAGCGCCTTCGCGCTCATTTCATGCTGAAGCTGTATGAGGCGCTGTATCCTCTCGGTCTTGACTTCGTCCGGCGTCTCGTCGGGCATTTCAGCGGCTTTCGTTCCCGCTCTTGGCGAGAATATAAATGTAAACGCCGCGTCGAAACGGGCCTGCCTCGTCAATTCGAGCGTGTCCTCAAAATCATCCGCCGTCTCTCCGGGAAAGCCCACTATAATATCGCTGGTAATACCTATATCGCATCTCACGCTTCTGAGCTTTTCGACGAGCCTTAGATATTTTTCCGCCGTATACCTGCGGTTCATGAGTTGCAATATCCTGTCGCTTCCCGATTGTACCGGCAGGTGCAACTGTCCCGCGAGGTGCTTAAGAGTGCCAAACGAGGCTATCAACTCGTCCGACAGATCCTTTGGATGAGACGTCATAAAGCGTATGCGCTCGACCCCCGCTTCGTCCACGTCCCTGAGCAACTTCGCGAACTCGTCTCCGCCGCCCTGATAGGAATTGACGTTCTGGCCAAGCAGCATGATCTCCTTTACGCCCGAATCGACCAGACCCTTTACCTCATCCAGTATATCCTCGCGCCGGCGCGACCTCTCGCGTCCCCTGACATATGGCACTATACAATAGGAGCAGAAATTATTGCAGCCGTACATCACGTTTACAAACGCCATGTACTTGCTCGCTCGAACCGCCGGAAGCCCCTCGGCAATGTCGCCGCATCCGTCCAGCACCTCGACCACAGGCTTTTGTTCCTTTATCGCCGTATACAGAAGCTGTGGAAATCTGTGATAATTGAAGGTTCCGAATATTATATCTATAAACGGATACTGTCTCTTAAGCGACTCGGCGACGCCGTCCTCCTGCATCATGCAACCGCCCACGCATATCAAAAGGCGCGGCTTGAGCTTTTTCAATTCCTTTAGCCATATGACGTTTCCCAGCGCCCTGTTCTCCGCGTTCTCGCGAACGCAGCAGGTGTTGTAAAGTATCAAATCGGCTTTTTCCTTGCTCTCAGCCTGAGTATAGCCCATTTCCTCGAGCATACCCGCAAGCGTCTGGGAATCCCTCACGTTCATCTGGCATCCGAGGGTCACGATGAAATACTTCTGCGGGCGATAGTTTATCCTTTTGACCGCGTCCATATATGATTTCTGAAGTTCTATTTCCTGTTCGGGTATGGTTATCGACATAATATCACCTCTTATCGCCTTGCAGCTTCTTTGTCTTTGGCGGGAGATTGCTCTCATCGGCGGGAGAAATTTTATATTTTGAGCGCGCCATGGCCTCGTCCGGCCTGACATATGCCCTTGTTCCAGAAACGCCGCCATGCTTTTCCAGTATCGACGCCACCGCCGGGTGAGCCTCTATTATCCACGCCTGGCTTCCGGGGGCGACCGCCTTTAAATCCCGCCTCGCCTGCGTCGCGACCGTTTCATCCGTCAGCACCCATCCGCTCCCGCCGCATTCGGGGCAGGGACGCTTGAGTATCGTGTGTATCGGCTGATGCACTTTTTTACGGGTCATCTCAACCAGCCCAAGCCCCGTTATCCCGTAAACGCTCGCCTTCGACCTGTCGCGCCGTAATTCCTTTTTCAGCAGTTGCAAAAGCTGTTCCCTCTGCTCCGTCGAATCCATATCGATAAAATCTATCACGATTATACCGCCTATGTCCCGAAGCCTCAATTGCCTCGCTATCTCCGCGACGGCTTCGCAGTTGATCTTGAACACCGTCTCAGAAAGGGAATGCCTGCCTACGAATTTGCCGGTGTTGACGTCTATGACGGTAAGAGCTTCCGTGTAGTCTATGACTATATACCCTCCGCTTTCAAGCCATACACGCCTGGACAGCGCCTTTTCCATCTGCGAATCGATTCGCTTTAAGTGAAACAGCGGCACGTCTCCTTCGTAAAGCCTGACCTTTTCGGCGATTTCAGGGGATATGAGTCCGGCGTTGTAAAGCGCCGTTTCATAAGCCTCGCGCCCTTCGACGGTGAGGCTTTCAACGTCGGATAGCAGCATATCGCGCACGCTTCGGCTTATAAGTCCGCAATCGCGATGTATCACGCACGGGGCGTTGGAATACTCGGCCTTTTTCTTTATCGATTTCCACAGCCTTACGAGGTAATCGACGTCCCCTTTTAACTGTTCCTCTTCCGCGCCTTCCGCGGCTGTTCGGACGATGAGACCCATGCCTTCGGGACGTATAGACTCGGCTATGGCGCGAAGCCGCGCGTGTTCCTCCTCGGATTCAATGCGCCTTGAAACGCCTACATAGCCTACCGTCGGCAGAAGCACCATAAGCCGTCCCGGAAGCGTTATGTTTTGCGACAGTCGCGGCCCCTTGGAGCCGCCCGGCTCCTTCATGATCTGAACGAGCAACTGTTGTCCGGGCTTTACCAGGTTTTTTATCGAAAGCGACTTGAGCTGTTCTTCGAGCGCCCTGGCGTCAGGGCCTAGTCCCCGCTTGTCGATATGTATATCCCCGCCGTATAAAAATCCGTTCCTATCAAGTCCAATATCCACAAAAGCGGCCTGCATACCTCCCAGCACATTGGCGACGCGCCCTGTATAGATATTGCCGACTAGCTTTTCGCAGCCCTGTCTTTCTATGTATAATTCGCACAATTCGCCGTCCTCAAGTTGCGCGAGGCGCGTTTGCGAATCGAACGATTCCATCAGCAGTTCTTTGATCATTACAACAAACCTCTATAATAACATGTCACGGGACGCAGGTAAACAGGTCTTCCGCTTCGCCGTTTTTTCCCGTGGTGAGAAGCCTCAATCTGTGAATGGACAAGTCTTCATCGACGTCGATATTTCCCGTTTCGCAAAGCGTGCGAATGAACAGATCCGGCTTAAGCGTCATCTTCTCGGATAGCCTTAGCCTGGCCAGTATCGTCCCGTCGTCAAGCACGTGGGCTGTCACGGCCATCGGCCGTATGTCGGTGAGCTTCTCTCCCGATTTGGTCTTTCTCATGGCCATGACGCTTTCGCTTTTCATAAAGCCGTCTATGGCGCTTTCATACGCGCGGGCGTTTTTAAGCTTTATCTCGTAATCCGCCATTTCAAGCTTCGCCATAAGCGCCGGGAATGAATCGCTCACGAGGCGCGTCGCCAACAGCGGTATATCCGGCGGAAGCGCCCTTTTCATCTGAGAAAAGGCAAACTCCTCGTCTATGTCCCGCGCCATTTTTATATCGACTATTTCCGCCTCGCTCGTCCATCCCGTGGCGAGCGCAGAGGCGAATGATATAAGAGGATGCGGGTTAAAGCCCTGCGAATACGCCGCGGGCAGGTCGGTTCGCCTGAGCGCCATCTGCATGAACCGTTGAAGGTCGAGATGGGATATATACGCGACCTTGGCCTTTTTACCGAATTTGTAAAGCGCCCTCATACACACGCCCCCGCATATCGCTTCATTCCGCAGCCTACGCACCCCTTGCGGCAGTCCTGCGTAGTTATCGCCTCGTGCGCCTTATGCCACTCGGACAACAAAAACTGTTTTGTCACGCCGGCGTCGATGTGATCCCATGGGAACAATTCACCGTCTTCGCGCGGCCTGATCGCGTAGAAATCCGGATCGACGCCTTCGTCTTCAAAGGCTTTAAGCCACGTTTCTTCGCTGAAGAACTCGCTCCATCCGTCAAAACGGCAACCCATCCTCCACGCCCTCTCAAGCACCTCGGCTACGCGCCTGTCGCCCCTTGCGAATACGGCTTCAATGTAGCTCGTGTCGCTGTCGTGATACTTGAAATCGACGCCCTTGACGTTTGACAGAATCGACTTCAAAAGCGCCTGGCGATGGCGCACCGTCGCCTTGTCGAGCTGAGCCGCCCATTGAAAAGGCGTAAAGGGCTTTGGAACGAACACCGACGCGCTTACCGTTATCCTCAGTCCCGGCGCCCTTTTCTCCTTTGGCACCTTGAAATAACACTCGCGCACCTTTTGCGCCAATCTGGCGATGCCCTCCACATCCTCGTCGGTCTCGGTGGGAAGCCCCAGCATGAAATAAAGCTTAACCGCCGACCAGCCCGATTCGAAGGCGTCCGTAACGGATCTTATCAGGTCTTCCTCCGTAACGCCCTTGTTTATCACGTCCCTCAGCCTCTGCGTTCCGGCTTCCGGGGCGAGCGTCAGCGCGGTCTTTCTTACCTTCTGCGTTTCACTGAGAGTGTCCTTAACGACAGAATCTATCCTCAACGACGGAAGCGAAATCTTTACGCGCTTGTCCGCGAACTTCCTTATCATGCATCCGGCAAGCTCCGGAAGCCTCGAATAATCGCCGCTCGACAGGCTCATGAGCGAAATTTCATCGTATCCCGTGCTCTTGACAAGCTCGTCCGCCATCGACATGAGGTTTTCCAGAGTCCTCTCGCGAACCGGCCGGTAGATCATTCCCGCCTGGCAAAATCGGCAACCTCTCGTGCAACCTCTGAATATCTCGAGCATTATCCTGTTGTGGACTACGTCGCCGTAGGGAACGACGAGGCTCGTCGGATAACTGCATTCGTTCAGATCGGGCACTAACGCCTTATATACTATATCGCTAGCTCCGCTTCCGGGCTTTGGCTTTATCGATTTGGCGGTTTTATCGTCGTTATACTCGACGTCGTAAAGAGAGGGGACATATACGCCGTCTATCTTTGCCGCCATTTTCAGATACTCTCCCCTCGGAAGCCCCGAATCGCGCCATTTTTTGTATGCGTCGATGGTCTCGTTGGTGGACACCTCGCCGTCTCCCAATACGAATATATCAACGAATGGCCCCAATGGCTCGGGGTTGAACGCGCAGGGGCCTCCGCAGATGACGAAAGGGCCTTGCGTCCTGTCCTTCTGCCTTATGGGGATACCCGCGAGGTCGAGAGCCGAGAGTATGTTCGTGTAGCACATCTCGTATTGAAGCGTTATGCCCAACAGATCAAATTCCGCGACAGGCGTGCGGCTTTCAAGCGAAAAGAGCGGGATTCCCATCTCCTTCATCTTGTCGTGCATATCGGGCCACGGGGAAAACACCCTCTCGCACCAGGCGTCATCGCGCCGGTTTATCGTATCGTAGAGTATCTTCATCCCCAAATGCGACATTCCGACCTCGTAGGAGTCCGGGAACAAAAACGCGTATCTCACCTCTACCGATTCCGCGTCCTTTATGACCTCGCCAAACTCAGCCCCCATGTACCTTACGGGCTTCGTCACATTCGCGAGCAGTTTATCTATACGTTTATTAAGCTCCAATTTGCTCCTCCTATATGCACAGGCTTCTCAAAGCCGCGTCAGTGTATAAGCATTCTCGCCTTTTGCGCCATGGCGCTCAGCTGCGCCTCTATTGCCGCCGATATATCCGCTACCATCTTTTCTATCTGCGGGTCATCGCCCTTTGACATATCTACGAGTTGCGCGCATATCTCGTCTTTCAGCCTGTCTTCCTTTGAAGACAACGATCTGGAAAAGGCGCTTCTCGTGAACGCCAGGCGCATGAACGCCGGCATATTGAACTTGCCTATATGCTTCATGGCGAGCGTCGTTCCCATGCGGCTGGCAATAAAGCCTATAACGAAGCTCATTATAAACCCTATTGGCCCCGCCATCAAAAGCGCCACGCCTCCGCCTCCCAGAAGCGCCGCCACGATGGACGCTATCACCACGTCAAGCGCGGTCTGCATAACGTCCAAATTGACCATCTTCTCGGCGTCTATCCTCAACTGACCCGCCCCGACGGGCGCGGAAAGCCTTAGTTGCAGCGTCGCGAAGGGAAGGCGGCACTCGGCGCATATGGGATCGGTGAGCTTTTCCAGACGCGGCCTTACGATTTCCAGCCAGTCGCGCGTGACTGGCTCAAGCGCTTCCTTGAGCGCACCGTCCATCAGGCTTCTCGAAAGCCTTTGACGCATCTCGGCGTTCATATCGTCCAATGTCTTCAGTTGGCCCGATCTCCACAGGTCGAAGCAGTTTGGAGCGATAACGCCGGTCAGTTCCGCCGCTATAACGGGAGCTATGAGCGCAAACAGCCTCGGAAGCGCCCCCGACACTATATCCTCCACCGCCGTCGAGTCTATGAGGCTCTTTACGCGGCGCATGAACCTCTGAGTTCTCCCGTCTATCCGCAGCGCGTAGCAAAGTCCCCTCGATATTGAAAACTCCGGCTCCGCTCCGGCGATTATCCTTGCATCCGCGAATACTTCCCTGGCTATCGCGGCTATGAATCCCATCCGCGACGCTCCGCCCGTCAGGAGTATTATCGCGGGCTTCTCATTCCCCAGAGTTCGCTTTACGTTAAGAAGGCTCTGGCGATAAGCCTGAAGAAAACTCCTGTTGCCAAGCGCGGATACGGGCTTGTTGAGTATGGCCTTCATATCCTCCTTCGTGCAGCGTATGTCGCAGGTGACGGGCGGCCTTTCGTAGTATATCTTGACGGAGGATTCGCAGTCAAAGGCGTAATCTCTCGTCGTCGTTTGTACGGTGCTTGTAAAGTACATCTCCTTGACCTTGCGGGCTTCAAGCTCGCACCTGGCTTCATATTGCGGGCAAAGCCTGAATATACGCTCGAGTTTCTCGCGGTTGGGGCTTGCGTGTACGTTTCTCAACAGAAGAAGCTTGTCTATTATGCCTCCGCCCAGATAGTTCTCTCCGAAATCGTACAATTCCACCGTTTGAAGATCCTTGACGAATGTGAAATCCGTCGTAGACGACCCGGCGTCTATAATAAGCGTAGGTTTCGACAGCGCGTTATCCGGTATATTGAGTTCGCCCGATTCCCTGACAAACATGAAAGCGGCCCGCGATTCGCTTATGATGTCTACATTTTTAAAGCCCGCGTCGAGAAATATCTTTTTATATCTCTCGCGATCCGCGTCCTTCCAGCCGGAGGGACATCCCACGAAAAAGCGCGAGTTGTCGTCGAGTTTTCCTGTTTTTAAAAGCTCGGAATGAACCTTTGATGCAAATTTAAATATTATCGGGCGAATTTGCTCGGGCTTTTTGAGATA
>JAUNBY010000413.1 GCA_030526935.1 Clostridia bacterium | reverse complement strand
GGGCGGCGCATGGGGAACGGCCAAACCGACACTCGGCCGCAAACCCGCTGATTACTGGCTGGCGGGAGCGCAATGCGCTCCCCTACGGGTTCGTTGTCGCGTGACCCGCGAATACGCGCAACCCGCGAAGTTCAAGCAAGGTTTGCGTAGGGGCGTCGCTTGCCCTCTCCTCTGGAGAGGGTGGCAGGGCGAAGCCCTGACGGGTGAGGTTCGCGCCCGCCCGCTTGCCTACCGCACGGTTTGCGGCCGACAGCGGGCGGCGCGTTTGTCATTTCGCGCGTAAGCCGTTCCCTTCAATTGTTTCCCTGCATTACAATGGCTTTTCCCATATAATAGCAGGTTCCGTCCTCGCCGCGGCTGTACTTTGACAGGAAGTCGTACAATACATAGTTCTCTTCGGGAATGGTGGAATGGCCCTTGTCCTGCACCCATTGCTCCTGCACCACCGGGATCCCCTGTTCATTTACCCATACGTGTCCAAAATAGCGTCCATTCTGATAGCTGTAAGCATCCTCATATGTATATGGTATGCCATAACGCCCCAGCATCATCTCCAGACTTGCCTCAAGGCGTATGACGGAATCCGAACCGGGCGTAAAATACTGATCTTCCGTTCCGGTATTCAGCAGGTAAGGCATAACGATATCCTGCACAATGCCTTCCATCTCGTTCATCGCCACGGTTCCGTCGTTGGGCGCCACGGCAGCCACCAGTTCAGGGCAATACAGCGCCACGTTGTGCGTCATTACGGAACCCTGCGACAGACCCGTCGCGTAAACGCGAGTGGCGTCCGCGGAATAGTTCTCCAAAACAAAACCGCGCACCTGTTTGAAAAACTCCAGATCGTCGGCGCTCCAGGATGTGCTGGCTTTGATGCCGTCGTTCCCGCGATGCCCCGTCGGATAGACCACGATAAACTGGCGTTCTTCCGCAGTGCGGTGCCAGGCTGACCAGCAGGCAAATTCTTCACCCGAACCCCCGCCGCCATGGAAGGCGAACAGCACCGGCACATTGCCAACATATCCCGCTTTCACATCGGAAGGCACGAATACGTAGAACTCGCGATTTACGCCGTCAATCTGAATCGTATAGTGATCCATGCCCAGTTCGTCATTTGTCGCAAAAGCGCGAAGCGCGCCTATTTCTTCGTTGTCCTGACGGCGAACGCGGCGCAGCCAGTCGTTCCAGAGTTGACCGGTAAATCCGGGGGTCGCGACGTCTTCCAGGCCATAGGTTACGCGCACAGTGGCGATATTTTGATCCGTAACATCGTTGTCCAGCATCATATGCGTCGGGAAGGTATAGATTTCGTCCGCGTAGGGATTGCTCATCGGCGCCTGCGTCGCGGAGTTGGCTTCTTTCCAGTACTGTGTCAGCGCTTCCACGGCGTCGGTCTTCTCTGCCGCCCCAATCCACATCGGCACGGCGATTTGGCTGTTCATCAAATTGGGAACCAGGCTTGGAGTGACGCGCGCGGCGTCGAGCAGGGATACGTCAAATTCGTCCACTCCAAAAGCGGCAAAACCGGCGTATTTGCATCCGTTGGTAAGCGCGTGCGCCATCACCGCGTTGGCGGCGTCTTCATAGCCCACCATGTAAAACGCGCTGTCCTGCGTTTGCAGGTATTTTCTGCCATCCATATAGCCGAATACCGCGTCCACATACTCGCTTTCGTCGGGCTGCCATCCGCGGTCTGCCGCCACCATTAAGAGAGCCGCGAATCCCTGCGCGTCCATAAGATCCTTCCAGCCGCTGCTGATAAAGAATTCCACCGGGTCTTCATCCGCGGGTACTCCTATGGCCACCTCGGGCTGACGATAAAACCAGCTGTCCGGCACATACTGATAAAGCGTTCTCTCGCTTGCGTCTTCCATGGTCAGAACGATCGAATACATGCCGTGATATTGACTGTCCAACGGGTCGGCGGGGTCGATCACCACTTCCATGGAGTCGAGCGTCTCTATGGGGATGATTTCAATTTCGCCCAGAGCCACGACGCATCCGAGGCTCATAAACAACGCCAGGATCAATGAAATAACCTTCTTCATCAAGTCGATCCGCCTCGTATTCTTTAAGCCATTATTTATACCAGGGTACGCGCCGCGCTCAGCGGCGCGTACCGCCGCCATTTACCAGGCCAACACCGTGTCCATCATATCGATGATATTATAGGGATACCAGTTCATCAGGCGAACGACGTTGTGGTCGGTTAAGCCCGACGCCACCGTATAAGCCTCCGACGGAGTAACCCTGAATTTGACCAGCCTGTCTATTTCGCGCTCGGACAGGCCTTCCGCGCGGTAGTAATCGGAAACCACGTCGTAGAAATACTTGGCGGCGTGATAGTTCGTCGAACCGTCGTGTTCGCCAAACTGAATGTAGAGGCCGATATGGTTCTGCGCGAACACTTTGAGCACATCCCAGGTGGCGTCTATGGTTTCTTGGGTCAATCCTTCGGCGGAGTAATCGTATTGCGGGCTGATGCCTCCGTTAGAAGCCAGGAATCCCGTGCCGATTTCCGGATATCGCGAAAGTATCTGCCATATCGCCATCGATCCGGCCGACTGGCCCGCCCAGTAAAGCCTCCCGGTATCTATGGCGTAGTTATCGATGATCCATCTGGCTGCCGCCGCGGTATCGGCGAATTTATCGATGTCCTCCGAGGGAAGTCCCACGCTTC
>JAUNBY010000031.1 GCA_030526935.1 Clostridia bacterium | reverse complement strand
ACGCGCCGCTCCGCGCGGCGCGTTACTGCGCTAAATAGCCGTGTCCTTACGCCAATTCAAATATCACGCCCTCTATTGGCGGCGTCCCGGCCTTTATAGTCAATTCCATGGCGCGGCTGACGAAAGTTGTCGCCGCTTCCAGGGCGGAAAACGGTTCCGCGCCAAGCGTTATATGAGCGGCGAGATTCGCGGCCAGCAAGTCGCCTGTTCCGGGAAAAGCCACCCCGAAGGGTTTGTAGCGGCAGACCTTCATTTCCCCGCCCCGGCGCATATATACGTTGGCGCGTCCCCCGTCGAACTCCACGCCCGTGATAATGGCGCTCTCGCTCAGGCGCAAAAGTCCCTCCATCACTTTTTCCGGGTCTCCCGTCTCGCCTGTGAGAAGCCGCGCCTCGGTGACGTTTGGCGTTATCAGCCCGGCGCTCCGGCAAAGAAGCCTGTAGTCTTCGACGATGGACGATTCCAAAGAGCGGTAAAGCTTCCCCCCGTCGGCCATGGCGGGATCCACTATGGTTATGGCTGCGCGCCTTTTTTGCTTTTCGACGAACGGCCTTACCGCCCTTACGCATTCGCCGGAGGGCATGTACCCGGTAAGAACGCAGTCAAACGCGCGATCCATAGCCTCCCATTCGCGAATCGCCCGCTTGACGAACGTCGTACAGTCGAAAGGTTCCACGACGCCAAATCCCGTGTGGCCGCTCAAAAGCGCGGTCGGTATGGCGCAAGCCTGGCAGCCAAGCGCCGATACGACCGGGACGGCTACCGCCAGGGCGCACCTGCCGATGCCGCTCATGTCCTGAAACAGAGCTATCTTTTTGATGCTTTCCATGTCAGTAGCGTATTATGCACTTTTTGGCTATGTCGCGGCGCTCAAGACGCTCGAAGGCCGTGAGTATGTCTTTGAAGTCGATTATGTCGGATATATAGTCATCCAGGTTTATGACTCCCGCGCGAAGCCAGTTCATTATCTGGTTATGAGCTTCTCCCTCCTCAACCTTCGACGGGAACTGCTGAAACTGCAACTGCCAGTTATAGGGCGCGTCCGTCCAGTCTATTTCATATGAGAGGTTGGGGGATATGCCGTAGCAGCATATCTTGCCCTGATCCTTTATCAGTGGCATGGCGGTGTTTATTATGGCCGATATGCCAACCGCGTCCAGAACGAAGTCGGCTCCCGACGCGATGATATGCTTAATTTTTTCCCTGACGTCCGCGTCGTTCGACATAAACGCATAGTCCGCGCCGTTTGCCTTGGCGTCTTCGAGCTTTTGGGGCACTATGTCCAACGCGACAATGGGGCTTATTCCCAAAAGCGACAAGAACTTTATAAACGTCAGTCCCACTGGGCCGCATCCGAATACTACCACCGATTTGTTCGCCGTCATTCCAAAGCGTTTGATCGACGAAAGCACCTCGCGAAGCGTGATTATCATAGCGCCTTTGACGGGATCGACGTCGGGCGACAAAACCGTCTGTCCGAAAGCGCACTCGGGCGTTTCGCCGTACTTCGACGCGTCCCAGCTTGCGGGATCGCACACGACGCCATATTCGCTGAAAGAGCCCCATCCGCACTCGTAGCCGTCCAAAGGCCCCGCGAACGGCAGGAGCACTCTGTCGCCCACCTTGAAGGTCTTTACGGCGCTTCCGATTTCCACGACCTCTCCTACCGCTTCGTGGCCGAGCATAAGCGGGTACAGTTCAGGGCCGAAATTCTTGAATTTGCGGTGAATCAATTTGGCGTCGGTTCCGTTGCAAACGCCGCAGCTGAGAGTCTTTACCAGCGCCTGGCAGTCGTTGTATTCCGGTATGGATACCTCGCGTATCGCGAGAGAACCGTCTTTTTCCACTATCAGGCCTTTCATTTTTCCCTTCATAATTAAAGCATTCCTCCAATGTAGATTTGTTTAAAGTCATCGCCGCGCCGCACGGCGAAAAGCCTTCGCCGCCTAAAAACAACATCATTATATCATGACATAGTGTCAAAAGCAATAAAAATAAAAAAATCTATTGACAAATCCGCATGAGGCGCTATAATATAGTTACAGGTTGCGATATATCAATGTTGGTACATTAAGCCATAATCCCGATTGTATATTTTTGCTAGTTTTCCCAATGGTCGCATTGGATGAATAAAAAGGAGGCACTCACACATGAAGAAACTCATCGCACTGGCTATCGCCGCAATGATGGTCATTTCCTGCGCTGGCGCGTTCGCCATCGACAAGGACTTCACCATCGACCCGTCGCAGATCCCGCAGGAAAAGCTCGACACCACGCTCTACCTCGGCGTTTCCGTTCGCGGACTTGAGAATCCCTACATCGCCACGATAAAGGTCGGCATGGACATGTTCGCCGAATACCTCGATTCGATAGGCCAGAAGTACGAGACGCAGGTTCTCGACTCTCAGGGCGATAACGACAGGGAAGTCGACAATATGCGTCAGTTCGCCGCCAGAGCTAACGGCAACGCCATCGCCTATTCCGACCCCAACGAGAACTCCATCGCCTACTCCCTCGCGGAGGCCATGGCCGAGTCCGGCGGCTTCATCGGAACCGCCTGGAATAAGCCCGACGACGTAGGCCCCGCCGATCTTACCCCCAACTGGGTCATTCACACCTCGCCCGACAACGTACTGGGCGGCTACAATATCGCCAAGGCTCTGTTTGACTCCATGGGCGGCGAAGGCAAGATATTCGTCGTGCAGGGAATGCTTGGAAACACCGCCGCTACCGCCCGCTATGAAGGACTTCAGCAGGCGCTCGCCGAGTATCCCAATATCGAAGTCGCCGAAGACGACACCGGCAACTGGGCGACCTCCGAGGCTCTGACGCTCGTCGAGACCTGGCTCAACAAGCATCCCGACGTCAAGGGCGTATGGTGCGCCAACGACAACATGGCTACCGGCGCGCTTCAGGCGCTCGATGCCAAGGGCCTTAAGGGAACCGTCGGAGTCGTCGGAATCGACGCCAATACCGACATAGTAGAAGCCATCCGCGACGGATTCGCGGTTGCTACCGTATCTTCCAACGGATACCTTCAGGGCGGCTATACCCTCTCCATCTGCTACGCGGCGTGGGCCGGCCTCATCGACGTAGCCGAGCTTCCGGACGAGTACCGCGAGTTCGCCACCCCGTCGCTTCTCATCACCCAGGAGAACGCCGAGAGCTATCTGACAGAGCAGCCCGTTTTCGACTTCTCGAAGCCCTTCGCCTGCAAAGCCGACTAATTCAACTCAACAGGCCCTCTGGCTTGTCCAGAGGGCGTTGCTAATTCATGTGGGAGCGCGTAAAAGCGCTCCCGGTTATACAGTATGGCGGCGCTTGTGTGAAAAGGCACAACCGGCTATGAATACGTAATCCTGGTTTTATTAAAGCAACCGCCTCTCGTCGGCGCACGCTAAACAGGGGAGATGAAATAATGGCACGCACATACCGGGCGGATATGACGATAACCGAGGAGTTTGCCGAAAAGGTGAAGCTCGACAACCGTCGGGAACGTGTAATGAAATACGCGCCGATGCTGGTGCTCTTAGCGCTGATAATTGTTTTCAGCCTGGCATGCGGCACAAATTTCGCTTCGGCGGGCAACCTCATAGCAATACTCAATCAGCTCGCTATACCGCTCGTAGTGGCGTTCGGGCTGACGTTTGTAATCATGATAGGCTCCATAGACCTTTCGATAAACGGAACGGTAGGAATGGCGGGATCTCTCATGGCTGTGTTTGTAATGAACAGCCAGTTCCCGCAGATGAATATGGGAATATTCGGGGCGATACTCGCGGTTCTCGCAAGCGTCGTCATAGGCTTCATCATAGGATTTGTTCACGTTAAGGCGAAGATACCGTCGTTCATGGTTTCCTTCGCGTTTATGTACATATGCAGGGGCATAGGCATGTTGTCGTATCAGGGCCGTCCCCCGACGATACAGGATCCCCTGTTTGTCGCGGCGGCGAGGGCTTCGTTTCTTGGCATTCCCCTGATAACGTGGATAGCGATAATTATGTTCGCGCTGTGCCTGTTCATACAGGAATATACGGCGTTCGGACGGCATATATACGCGGTCGGCACAAATGAGAGCATACCGCGCTCTGTCGGCGTAAACGTAGACAGGGTAAAAATAAAGGTATTTACCCTCGCGGGCTTTTTATTCGGCATCGCCGGAATTATTGGAGCCATAAGACTGGGACAAGGTCAGGTTGGTATAGGCGACGGGCTTATGTTCCCGGCGCAGGCCGCGGTCGTCGTCGGCGGAACGAGTCTCGCGGGCGGCAAGGGCGGGGTAATGAACACCGTCATAGGAGTTCTCATAATGACCGTGTTGTCAAACGGTCTGGTACTTTTGAGCGTCAACCCCTATGTGAGAACCGGCATAGAGGGACTGATAATACTTCTTGCGGTTGTGCTGACCGTGCCTCGCGGCGGTCAGGTCATAAGTAAATAGGAGGGAAGGATAATGGATAAAGGACAAAAGCTTTTCAGCGCCGTCAATATAACCAAGTCCTTCTCGGGCACACAGGCGCTCAAGGGAGTGGAGTTGGACGTATACCCCGGCGAGATAGTTGGACTGGTCGGAGAAAATGGCGCGGGCAAATCGACGCTGTTGAAGATCATCATCGGCGCGCAGCCTCAGACCTCCGGCGAGATGTTCATGAGGGGAAAGCCCTATAAACCCAAAAATCCCATGGAGGGAAACGCCGAGGGCATAGGAATGGTGTTTCAGGAGCAGTCGCTGATAGTGAACCTCAACGTCGCTCAGAACATATTCTTCGGCCACGAGAACAGGTTTAAAAAGCACGGCTTCATTAACTGGAAGGACATGAACGCGGCCGCTCTCGAAGCGCTTTCGGCGGTCGATGTTACGGATATAAACCCCCGCAAAAAAGTGTCCGACCTGAATTTCGCCACCCGCCAGATTATTGAAATCGCCAAGGTCATGAACGTCACGCGCGATAAGGACGGGCAAAGTTGCCTTATACTTCTCGACGAGCCGACCTCCGTTCTGAACGAGGGCGAGGTTCAGAACCTGTTTAAGCAAATGCGCGCCATAGCCAAAAAGGGACATGCCGTGGTGTTCGTATCGCACAGGCTTGACGAGATACTCGAGGTAACCGACAGGATATACGTATATAAGGACGGAATGAGCGTAGGCTCCCTCGAGACTAAGGACGCGACGGAGCGAAAACTGTATGAAATGATGGTCGGCCGCTCGACGACGACGGAGTATTACCATCTCGACAAGCAGGCGAAGCCACAGGACGAAGTGGAACTGGAGGTAAAGGATCTTGGCCTTCACGGGCTTTTCAAGCACGTGTCATTTAAGCTTCACAAGGGCGAGATTCTGGGACTTTGCGGAGTGGTTGGCTCCGGCAAGGAAGAAATATGCCAGGTATTGTCCGGAGACGTAAAGCCAACCTCGGGCGAGGTATACGTATCCGGCGAAAAGGTAGACTTCGCGTCCCCCGTCAACGCCCTTGAAAAAAGCATACTGATGATACCGAAGGAGAGGCTTTACGAGGGCGTCGTAATGGGATTGTCGGTCGAGAACAACATTGCTCTTTCTAATTATAAGCAGCTGGCCGACGGATTGCTCGTCAAAAAGCGCAAGGTTACCGAACAGGCCAACAAGTGGATCGACCGGCTCAGGATAAAGACCAGCGGACCTAAGGAGCTTCTTATGCAGCTCTCGGGCGGAAACCAGCAAAAGGTCGTATTCTCAAGGGCGCTCGCGAGCAACAGCGATATACTGATACTCAACCACCCGACGAGGGGCGTGGACGTAGGCGCCAAGGATGAGATATATTCGCTTATACGCGACCTCGTAAACGAGGGCAAGTCCGTGATACTGCTTGGTGATACGCTCGACGAGTGCATAGGTCTTTCCACAAGGATGCTTATACTTCGCGACGGCCTCGTGACCGGCGAGTTCGACGCCTCAGTCGACGCAAAGCCCGATCAGGTTGACGTCGTGAGCCTTATGATGTGAGGAGGAGCGATATGAAAAAGGGCTTGGGATTAAAAGAAAACATAATGAAGTATTTCAGCTTCTCGGCGATAATACTTCTCGTAGCCGGCCTGTCGCTCACTCAGGAGAACTTCCTTGGCCGGATGAATATGACGAACCTCTTTCGCGACACCGCGCCGCTGATGATCATGTCGGCCGGAATGACCTCCGTTTTGATATTCGGCTCCATCGACCTTTCAACGGGAGCCATGTGCTCGGTGTCCAACGTGTTGTTTGTCAAGTTCCTGGCGCAGTGGGGCGCGCAGCTTCCCCTCGCGGTCGCCATACCCTGCGCGTTTCTGATTTCGATTGTGTTCGGCCTCATCGCCGGCTTCCTGATGGGCATGGTGCACGTAAAACTCAAGGTTCCGTCGTTTATAGCGTCGCTTGGCTTTATGTCGGTCTGGCAATCGACGGCGCTTCTCATTTCGGAGGCTCCGCTTTCCATTCCGAAGGTCATGTGGCCGGCGGTTGACTGGTTCAGAATATCATATGGCGTCATTGGACTCCCGCTCATACTCGCGCTTTTGATAACCGTCGCGGTTTATATCTTCCAGAGCCGCACGGTATCCGGCAAATACCTCTACGCCATAGGCGGAAACGAAAGGGCGACGCGCATAGCCGGAGCGCCCGTTGACCGGACGAAGATAAAAGTCTTCGTATTGAACGGCCTATGCGCCGCTCTCGGCGGGGTATTTCTGGCGGCTAAGCTTCGAAGCTGCGCCCCGACAATAGGAGACAGCTTTACCCTGATGGTGGTAGCCTCCTGCGTACTTGGCGGAGCGAGCCTCTCGGGAGGCAAGGGAAGCGTATTGGGAACCATCATAGGCGTGTTCACCGTGGCTCTTATCAACAACGGAATGAATTTTATAGGCGTGTCCGCCTATTGGCAAAACGTAGTATTCGGAGCGTTTGTGCTTATCGCCATAGCGGTGTCGAGCGACCGTTCGGTTCGCGGAATGATAGTGAAATAGGCGCAAAGGCGCGCTGAGGGCGGGAGGCTTCGTCCTCCGCCCGTTTGCCCGTGCTTTATATACGCGCCACAGATACGGAGGTCATAAATGAACTATCTCATCGGCCTTGACATAGGTACTCAGGGCACCAAGGGCGCCATATACGACGCTTCCATGCGTGAAATCGCGACTTCCTTCGCCCCGTCTCGCCTCGTGTCTCCCGAACCCGGCGTCGTCTGGCAGGAACCGGATGAAATGCTCGCTGGCGCGGTCGAGGTCATAAAGGCGCTCGCCTCTACAGTCGATCCTTCCGATATAGCGGCCATAGGTCTGGACGGGCAGATGGCGGGCATTATGGGAATCGACGCCAGGGGAGAAGCCTCGACGGTTTACGATTCGTGGCTGGACATGCGCTGCGGCGAATGCGCCACGAGTATGCTCAAAATCGCGGGCAATCGCGCCACCGAACTGTCCGGCGGTCAGTTGACATATGTACACGCGCCAAAGATGCTCTGGTGGAAAAACACGTATCCCGAGGCTTACGCGAAAACCGCGCGGTTCGTGCTTCCCCACGCCTATATAGTCGGACGCATGTGCAATCTGGACTGCGAGGGAGCTTATTACGATTATACGCATCTGCACTTTTCGTGCCTCGCGGACAATGAGAAAAAAGCATGGTCGAGGGAGCTTTGCGATATATTCGGGCTTGACATGGCAAAGCTTCCGCGCATAGCGTCCCCGTTTGAAGTCGTCGGCAAAGTAAGCCCCTCATTTGCCGCGGAAAGCGGCCTCGTATCGGGTACACCCGTAGTCGCGGGCGCGGGTGACACCGCCGCGTCCACATTCGGCGCGGGACTGTTTTCCCCGGGAGTAATACTCGATATCGCGGGAACGGCTTCCGTACTTGCGGGCGGCGTCGATTACTTCGCGCCGGACGTTAAAAACCATACGCTTACCATGATGAGAAGTCCCGTAGACGGGCTTTACGCGCCGCTTTCATACATAGCGGGCGGCGGGCTGTGCGTGAGGTGGCTTCGCGATGTGCTCGCAAGCGACTATGGAAAGCTCGAGGCGGAGGCTTCGGATATACCGCCGGGGAGCGAGGGACTTATGTTCGTTCCGCATTTCTCGGGACGGGTGCTTCCGAATAATCCAAAGCTGAAAGGCGCGTTTCTTGGACTCGATTTCAAGCATACCAGGGCGCATATGTACCGCGCGGTGCTTGAAAGCGTAGCCTATGAATACGCTTACTACCTCGATATACTAAAATCGCTCTACCCGTCGCAGTCGTTCAGCGTTATAAAGGCGATGGGCGGTGGTTCGAAGTCCAAATTGTTCAACCGCATAAAGTCGGAGGTACTGGGTATTCCCTACGCGCCCTTCGAATCGGGAGACACGGCGCTTACGGGTTCGGCGGTCATTGCCGGATGCGGCGTGGGGCTTATCGACGATTACGCGGGCGTTATCAATTCAACCATAAGTTATCGCGAGCGCATAGAGCCTCGAGGCGAAATTTCGAAGATATACGCGCCCTTCGCCGAAAGGTATCTAAACGCCATAGACGTAATAACGACGTTCGGCGGGTGAAAGTGAAATCACGCGCCGACACTGATGACACGGAGGAAAACGATATGCAAAAAAAGGAACTGGGGCTGTGCCTCATAGGATGCGGACGCGCCGGAATGATACACGCGCGCAATTTTGCGGGCAAGGTGAAAAACGCCGGAATGACCGCCTACGCGGACGTAAACATTGAGGCTGCCAAAAACGCCGCGGAGGAAACCGGAGCTAAATATTATTATTCCGATTATCGCGACGCGCTCGCGAATCCCGAGGTCGACGCGGTCATAGTCGTCTCTCCAACCGACCTGCACCGCCGGATAGTTCTCGACGCGGCGGTAGCCGGAAAGCATATATTCTGCGAAAAGCCGATGGGGATGAACGCGGGCGAGTGCGAAGAGATGATACAGGCATGTTCAAAGGCCGGCGTGAAGCTTCAGATAGGCTTCATGCGCCGTCACGACGCAAGCTTTCAGGAGGCTAAGCGCCTTCTCGACTCCGGAGAGATTGGAGAACTGGTTCAGGTTCATTCGCATACGCGTGGCCCCAGCAAGCCCCAACCGTGGATGTACGACCTCGCAAAGTCAAACGGCATACTCGCGGAGATAAATTCTCACGATATTGACTCCATACGCTATTTCTCAGGCAGCGACGTATTAAGCCTGTATGCGCTCGGCGGCAACTACCGCAATCCCGACGCCCGCGAAAAGTATCCGGATTATTACGATTCGGTGCTCGTGACCGGCGTTCTGAAAAGCGGAGCGCACTTTTCGATAAACGGCGCGGCATACGTCGAGTACGGCTATGATTCTCACGTCGAGCTGGTAGGAACCAAGGGCGTTATACACGTAGGACGCCGCGACGCGTATTTCGTCGCGACCTCCAAGCCCGGATGCGGCACGTCGTCTCCATTCGTCACAAGTTGGCGAACGCTTTTCGAAGACGCCTATCTTCGCGAAGACATGGCCTTTGTGGATTCGGTGCTCAACGACAAACCCGTCCTGGTCACAGGCTATGACGGATTGATGGCCGTCAAAATCGTCGAGGCCGGCAACCGCTCAATCGCGACGGGAGAGGTTGTAACCCTGTAAGAGGGTATCAATGCTTCTATTGTGGGAGCTATACAGGGGCTGTAATTCTATACGGGGTTATCTATTACAAACGGGAATGAAAACAGAACGGAGGCATATTATGGACTTTAATCCCAGTTCAATACCGCTCGATTTTGAGCGCGGCTTCACGATGGACATAGACCTTATAACGGGCAAATCGAAGGACGTCGACACCGGAAAACGCTTTTTGGGAGATCTCAGGGGCTTGTTTTCCGACGAGACCGCTTACGAAGCCGAAGTCGGGAAGGGCAATCCCCTTGTGTACGAATTTCACGGGCTTCCCGCCCCCGATCATCCCGGAGACATAGGCTTTGGCTGTTCAATAGTCTATCCGGGCAAGGTGGGCAACGAATATTATATGACAAAGGGCCACTTTCACACGGACATAGAAACGGGCGAAGCCTATCTGTGCCTGAACGGTCACGGATATATGCTCATCGAGAATCCCGAGGGCGACTGGCGAGCGTTGGAGCTTGCGAAGGGCAAGTGCGTCTACGTTCCCAAACGCTACGCGCACCGCTCGATATGCGTAGGCACGTCAGAGCCTCTCGTAACGTTCTTCGCCTACCGCGCCAACGCCGGACACGATTACGGCTCCATCGAAACCAGGGGTTTTAGAAAGCTAATGGTCGAGGTGGATGGTAAGCCGGCTATAGTCGACAATCCCAAGTGGTGACGCTCCGACGCTCGCGGTCGACGCTGAAAGCATAAACAACGACAAAGAAAGCAACGAGGCTGTCTCAATTTTTTAGACAGCCTCGTTTTCATATAGTTGTAATTTAATTACCGCGGCGCTATTTGCGTATTTCCACCGTCGTGCCGTCCGTTATATTCTCGTACAGCCACTTGGCGTTATCCACCGCCAGGCGTATGCAGCCGTGAGAAGCGCGGCGACCGAGCGCCCTTACCGATGAACTCGTGGGGCTTTTTCCGTTTTTACGGTTATAGAGCACTGAGTGGAACATTATGTTTCCGGTAGGGTCTATATGTATGGCGTAGCGCGCCCAGCAGTTGCCGAAAGCCTTGAAGTGGTGCCAGGTCGCCCCTTTGCGCACGGTTTCCTTATAAATGCCGCGCGGCGTGGGGTTGCTGGAAGTGCCGGTCGAGCACTTGAACTTCTTGACCAGGTTGGTGTAATCATTGTCATTTTCCGACCATTTATAGACGTATACGCGTTGTTCCGATATATCGACCGTCACATAGTAATCCCAAAGAGGGCGGCTGTTTTCCTTAGCGGATGACGAGAACAACATGGTTTGAGTATTTATATCCGCAATGCCCGATTGAGCGAGTCCGTTTTCCGATTGAAAGCTCGAAATGGCCTTGGAGGTCGAAGCGCCGTAAGCGCCGTCAACTCCGTTATACAGATAGCCCAATTGCTCCAGCCGCGATTGCAGCCGCTTAACCGCCGCTCCGCTGTTTCCCTCCATGAGCGCTTCCATATATTGAGAGAAGTCCGTATTGTGAAGCGCCTGAAGGAATTTATAATCGGCGTCGCCGTTTGTGGTATAGGGAAGTTCTATCTGCGTTGTCACCGTCGCGCCCGTCTCGTCCGTCGTCGTCGAAGGCGTGGGAAGGCTGTTTTTATACTGTTCGTTTAAAAATGCCTTCGCGTCCTGTACGGCGGCTATAGTCGCGCTGCCGTAAACGCCGTCGGCCTCTCCGTCAAGAAATCCCAGCTCTATGAGGCGCTTTTGCATATTGATAACGTCGGCGTTTGAAACCCCGCTCACAAGCGGCGTGGGCGTCGGACCCTGCGTGGGCCTCGGGGTGGGGGCAGGCGTCGGGGCGGGCGTTTCATATGTCCTGTCCATAGTCGCCGCCTGAGAGCTTGTGCCGTCATAATATACGGTATTTGCCATCACCTGTCCGTCAGCGCCGTAGGAATAGGAACTCAACGTCAACTCCTCCGCCTGGGCGGGTTCCTTGATGGACGATGAAACGACGTCTATGCGCGCCTCGTTTCCGGGCAGAAACGTAAATACGACGAGCGCCAGAACGAATAACACAGCGGTGAACTTTTTAACCACAAAATCACTTCCTTATATAAGACTTCGGGATTTGCACTCTACATCATCGGTATGAGATCCGCGAGTCTGTTTACAGTCAAATGAGCTTTTGTCTGCGATTCTTCCGCCATTTCGGGGGTGGTTTCCCCGGACAGAACGAGAACCGCGAGCATGCCGTTTCTAAGTCCGGTTTCTATATCGGTATACAACCTGTCGCCGCACATGGCGAGCTGCTCGTTTTTAAGGCCAGTGCGCTCCAGAGCGGCCTCTACGATTCCCGGATATGGCTTTCCGACTATAAGATCGGGTCTGCGGCCGGTTGAAGCCTCTATAAACGCGATTATGGCGCCGATGTCCGGCGCGAAACCCGTTTCGGTAGGGCAATTGAAGTCGGGATGAGTAGCCACGTAGGGAAGCCCGGCGCGGACGAAATCGCACACCGCGGTCATCTTGGCGTAATCAAGAGTCGTATCGTAGCCTATTATCACATAGTCGGGATTTTGCTGGTCAATCTCGACTCCGCCCTCTTTCAATTCGTCGAACAGGAAGCTGTTCCCGAGGACAAACGCCTTTTTCCCGGGATGGACGGACTTCATCTTGATGGCCGTAGCCTGACCGGAGGTTAAAATCTTCTCACGGCCTACGTCAAGGCCCATTCTGTGAAGCCGTCCCACGTAATAATCGGCGTTGTGCGATGAATTGTTCGTAAGGAACAGAAAGTCGCGCCCCGTGCGCTTTACGGCCTCTATAAAGTCCAGAGAGCCCGGAAGTATATTATCACCCAGGTAAAAAGTGCCGTCCATATCGAGCAGGAAGCACTTTGTATCGCTGATAGAAGGCATACGCTCACTCCTCAAATTCTATTTCGTCCTGATCCATCCGGGCGATCGCCGCGAGAGACACGGGTTTGAATCCCGCGTCGATGAGCCTTTTACGCCCCGGCTGGAACGCTTTTTCTATAACTATGCCGATGCCCGCGACTTGCGCACCCGCCCTTTGTACGAGCCTCGTGGCTCCCAGCGCGGCTTCGCCGTTGGCGAGAAAGTCGTCTATAATCAAAACCCTGTCGCCGGGGTCGATAAAGCGCCTCTTGGTAGTGAGCTGATAATTAGTCCCCTTGGTATAGGAATGCACGGGGGTTTGTATCAGTTCCTCCGACAAAATGGTCGATGTTGATTTTTTCATTACGACCATGGGAATCCCCAGCTTCATCGCCGTCATAAGCGCGGGGGATATGCCGCTTGACTCGATAGTCGCGACGCGCGTCGCTTTCGCGTCCTTAAATATGCGGGCGAATTCCTCGCCGATTTCGCGCATCAATTGGGGATCGACCTGATGGTTGAGGAAGCTGTCAACCAGCAGCACCTCGCTTGATATAGTCTTTCCGTCCGTGAGTATGCGCTTCTTTAGTAGCTGCAACCCAAATCACCTCTCGTGTGTTATTCTACCGATATTATATGTCTTCACCAATCAGTTTTCAGTTAATTTTTGCTCGCGACGATTAACAGAATAAAATCTGAACGCAATGCTTGACCGATACGACCTATATATTGTATAATACACAAAAACAGCCGCTTGAACGGCATAAGCAAGAGAGGAAGCGTGTTAAATGGCCAAGAAGAATTCCGTACCCGCGAGACAGCACATCCGCAAGAAGAAGGAAAACAAATTTATTGATATGCCAAAGGATCAGTTCATAAAGGTGTGTATAATCACCGTCGTCGTAATTGCCGCCATCGTCGCGTTTTTCGTCATTCGCGACAGGTTCGACGGGCATTTGGACGTAGTCGATTCGCTTCCGGTAATGGAGTCGGACAACTGGATAGTCGCCAATACCGGAACCACGGATTCTCCCAGATACTATAAAATCGGAGAAATAGGCGAGGTTGAGGGATATACCCGCGAATACAACGCCAGCAGCCGTATGCAGACGATGACATGCTCCGACGAGTCCGTCGGAATATCGACCGCGTATGTCATGGCGGCCAACGGCGAGTTTGGAACTCTGGCCGAAAATGTTCGCCAGAACCTGACCGCATATATGACGGGCGCCGTCATAGGAGATATGGATGAAAGCCCCGTAGGTACCAACGAGGCGCGCGGCTTCTCGTGTCTGTACAGTTACCCCCTGACCGATTCCGAGACCGGCGAGGCGACGGGGGAGACCAATTACACCAACGGCTATTATATCTACATGAGAGCCGGACGGGGACAATCCATACTGTGCTATACAAGCTCCTCGACGACCGATGAATCCGAACTGGCCTCGGAAGAGGTATTAAAAGCCGAAGCCCTGAAACTGGCGAGCGCCATAGTCGTCGAATAACGCCTTAATCCCTTTAAAGCCGCCTGTGCGCGGCTTTATTATTTAGAACGTCAGTATGGGCGGCGTTCGTCACATTCGTCTTCGAACGACACTAATCCCATCACTGCAACCGGACGACCTCCCTTACCGTCAGCGTTTGCCCCTCGACGGTGAACCTTATGTCGAAGCCCGCGTATTCAAAGCCGTATACTCTGTTGGCGTCGTCCTGGTACGCGGGCCTTGGATCCTGGCGCAAAACCTCTATGAGCGCCTCTCGTTTATCGACGGGTATTTTTTCGAGGTACTGCCTGGCGAATACAACCTCAAGCGAATACCCGAGGCGCTCCCCGGCAAACCCGTCGCTTGCGTCCGGGCGGCAGTCGGTATATTTTATATATGGCTTTATGTCGTATATTGGCGTCATGTCCATCAGATCCGCGCCGCTGACCTCCAACAATGGACCGCGCGCCTGGTCTAAAATGACATTATCGAGCTTTACACACGAAAGCCCTATGGGGTTTGGCCTGTACGGAGAGCGCGTCGCGAACACTCCAAGGCGCGCGTTGCCTCCGAGCCTCGGAGGTCTTACGGTAGCCGTCCAGCGCCTGTCCGGTATGGAAAAGCCCCATAAAAGCCATATGTGCGAGAACTGCTCTATGCCGCGCAAAGCGTCGGGATTGCGGTATTCGCCTTCGAACTCGATCGTGGCTTTAAGCTCCGGCGCGAGTCCGCTCTGGCGCGGTATTCCAAATTTTGTCGGGAAATCAGTCCTGATTCTAGCGATTACTTCCATTACTATCTCCTGTGAGGTTATTATGAATATATCTTTGACTGGCAAACGGTATTCCGCCCGCGTACTGGGGCGCGACGTCATACTGTTCAATCAGCACTCATCCGAGTGGGACTTTGTTTACAATCACCCCGTAGACCCCTTTGACACTCTGAAGACGGCGGGCTGCGGCATATTCTCGATATGCCACGCGGTCGAATGGATGACGGGGAAAATTATCGACCCGATAGAACTTGCCCGCTTCTCGATGCTCAACGGCGCCCGTATGTACGACGGCACTAATCGCCCGAAGCTGCTAATGGCAATGCAAAGAAGCGGGCTTGCGGAAAGATACGGCTTTTCTTATAGAGGAACCGGCCCTCAAAACGGCGAGGACGAGCTTTTCGGGCATATATCGCAAGGCGGCGCGGCGCTGTGCAATCTGCGCGTGGGACACATAGTGGCGGTTGTCGCGGCAAGAAATATGAACTCGGGGCGCGAACTGCTGATTATCGACAGCCATCCCACAACCCGCTCAAACGCCCAGTACGAAGCCATAAAGCAGGCCGAAGGCGACGCCTTTATCGTCTATGAAACGATAAACGGCTCGGGCGCAGTCACGGGCGTTTCCGCGCAGGCGTCGGCTTTCTGGGTATCGGCCTCAGCCCCGTTCAACTACGACCTGATGCACCCCATTTCCGCGATTTGACATAATAAAAACAGCCCTTCGGACTGTTTTTAAGAGAAAATGCCCCAGGATGCCGCTCGCTTCCGCTTTTTCACCCGCCACTCAGGCAGGGCGGATACCTGCGTTCGCTTATTGCCTTCCCCTGACAATGGGGGCGTGGCAGCCGCTTTCGACCCGGCATCCTTTTGTGAAGATGTGGGTAAAAGCAGTCACGTGACGCACACCCCAGAAGCGTCTCTCGCTTATAGATTATAGCTCCAGAGGGTGGATAATGTCAATAGGGGTTTAGAAAAAAGTTTGCG
>JAUNBY010000412.1 GCA_030526935.1 Clostridia bacterium | reverse complement strand
TTACCGGCTGGGCGGAGGCGCTCGGAAGCGGGGACGTAGTCGCGACGTTTTCATTTGGGGAATAAATATTGGAGGGAGATACATGCATTGCGAAATGCCGGCCGGCATAAAAAAACTCGGGTTTGGCCTTATGCGGCTGCCCATGCGGGGCGATAAGGTCGATATTGAGCAGACAAAGCAAATGGTAGACCTGTTTATGAAAAAGGGATTTAGCTACTTCGACACCGCCTATGGATACATCGGCGGCGCTTCCGAAACGGCAATCGGGGAAGCGCTTGTGGCTCGTTACCCCAGAGAGTCCTTTCAATTGGCCACCAAGTTGCCGGCATGGGCGGCGGCAAGCGCGGAGGATGCCAGGCAAATGTTAACAACCTCCCTTGAGAGAACCGGAGCGGGGTATTTTGACTTCTATCTGCTGCACAACCTCGGAGGCGACCGGAACAAAATCTTTGAGGAATACGGGCTTTGGGAGTTCCTCGCCGAACAGAAGAAGCGCGGCGTCATAAAACGTCTTGGATTTTCCGTACATGCCTCGGCGGACTATCTGGAGGATATGCTGAAGCTTCACCCGGAGGTTGATTTCGTTCAGCTGCAAATCAATTATGCCGACTGGGACGACGGTATCGTCCAGTCCGGAAGATGTTATGAGGTTGCGCTTCGCCACGCAAAGCCCGTAATTGTGATGGAACCCGTAAAGGGCGGCGCCCTTGCGAACCTCCCGCGCGAAGCCGCCGAGGTTTTTAATAAATTGGATAAAGAGGCATCCGCCGCTTCTTACGCAATCCGCTTCGCCGCCTCGCTGGATGGCGTTTTGACGGTATTGAGCGGAATGTCTACGCTCGCTCAAATGGAGGATAACGTATCATATATGGACGAGTTCAAGCCTTTGAGCGAAGATGAATATGCCGCCGTTAAAGAGGTACAGCGCATTCTCGCCGGCGTCGAGCGGGTACCCTGTACGGATTGCAGGTATTGCGAGAAGGGCTGCCCTAAGCATGTCGCCATACCGGGAATTTTTAAGAACTACAACGATTATCTGCTGCATCGCGACCTCGATCTCATTCGCGGGGATTACGATTGGCAGGTGAACGTAATAAATGGCAACAAAGCCTCTGAATGCATTGAGTGCGGCGCTTGCGAGAGCGTGTGTCCGCAGAGCATACCGATAATTCAGGAGCTTAAAAAGGCGGCCGCGATATTTGAAAAGTAAGGGAACAACTAACGGATTAACGTTATATGGACTTCATATTATTAGGAGGTACTTCATGATGAGAAAATTTCACCGGTTAATTGCCCTGACGCTCATGTGCCTGATGGCGGTTTCCGCCTTCAGCGCGTCGAATGCCGTCGCTGAGGAGGTTGAGAATGTGACCAATCCCACTCTTGCCACCAGAGTCGCTCCAGAGGACGAGCATTACATCTTCGAGTTGAGCGAAAACGTTACGCGCACCCATGTATACTACGCCAACCGATATGGCATTGAACTCGCGGGAGACTTGTATATAGCCAAGGACGCTGATATGTCGCTTAAATATCCGGCGCTGGTCATCGGCCCTCCCTTTGGCGGCGTGAAGGAACAAGGCCCCGGCGTGTACGCCAACGAGCTGGCGCAGCGCGGCTTCGTCGTGCTGACCTTTGATCCGTCGTATCACGGCTACAGCGGCGGACAGCCCCGCATGGTCGGCTCCACGGATATATACGCTGAGGATTTCAGCGCGGGCGTCGATTATTTGGGACTTCAGTCCTTCGTAGATCGCGATAAAATCGGCGCGATAGGCATATGCGGAAGCGGCGGTTTCGCGCTGTCCGCCGCCGCGCAGGATTCGCGCATCAAGGCAATAGCGACAAGCGTCATGTACGACATAAGCAGTATGGGCAACTCTATGACCGGAGAAGTTCGCGCGGCGCAATTGGAAGCGCTGAGCCAGCAGCGTTGGGTTGACGCGGAAAGCGGAACGGCGGCTTATCAGAACTCCTACCCTGACGCGCCTGTTTCCGAGGTTCCCGCTGACATGACCGGAAATGCCGCTGAATTCTATAGCTTCTACGCGACGCGGCGCGGCTGGCATCCCAACGCGCTGGCCGGCGTTACCAATACCTCCATGCTGTCGCTTATGAATTTTGCCTCTTTGTCGCACATAGGCGAGATTTCACCGCGTCCCATACTGTTCGTCGCGGGCGAAAACGCGCATTCCATTATGTTCAGCGAAACGGCCTATGCCGCCGCCAATGAGCCCAAAGAGCTCTATTCCGTGCCCGACGCCATTCACATCGACCTGTACGACCAGGTAGACAAGATTCCCTTTGATAAGCTGGAAAGCTTCTTTACCGAGGCGTTTGGCGAGTAAAACGAATGATATGGAGGCTATCCAACCCTCATTGGACGGCCTCCATCAATAAAAAAAGGAGGCAACACCCATGTTCAAAAAGTATATAAGCATTCTTTTGGCTCTGGTATTGGTTCTCGGCACGTCCACGATGGCTTTGGCGGAAGAGAGTGACCTGCTTGCCCGTATTCAGCAAAGAGGCACTATTATCGTCGCCACGGAGGGCGCGTGGGCGCCCTGGACGTATCACGACGAAAGCGATCAGCTGGTCGGCTTTGACGTGGAGGTCGCGCGGGCGATCGCCGCAAAGCTGGGAGTGGAAGCCGAGTTTATTGAGACCGAATGGGACGGCATTTT
>JAUNBY010000411.1 GCA_030526935.1 Clostridia bacterium | reverse complement strand
AGGTTAAATCTAAAATAAGTATACCATGATTTTGGATTTCAATCAAGCAAACTCATTTAATTTATAATATTTTCGGGGATTGACGAATCCGAGCCCATGTCCTCAAGCGAATCGACGCTTGCCAGGCGGCGGGATATTTTTTTTGTTCTGGCGCTGGCGCTATCGAGTTCCTCTCCTGCCTGGTCGATGCGTTGTCTGGCGCGGTCGAGGGCCTGTGAGAAGCGGTTAAGCTCCGTCCTCATGGATCCCAGAAGCAGCCATATTTCCTCTGAGCGTTTCTCCACGGCGAGCGAGCGAAAGCCCATCTGAAGGCTGTTGAGAAGCGCTGAAAGCGTCGTGGGGCCGCTTAAAAGCACTCGATATTCCGATTGCATTTTTTGCGCGAGTCCGGGTCGGCGAAGCGCCTCTGCGTAAAGCCCCTCGACGGGAAGGAAGAGTATCGCGAAGTCGGTAGTATTGGGAACCTTTATATATTTGGAGGATATGCTCTTCGCCTGTTCGAGTATCGCGCGTTCGAGGGCGAGGGATGATTTCTCGACCTGCGCCCGATTTCCCTCGATGGACGCGTCGATAAGCCGCTGGTAGTCTTCCTGCGGAAATTTGGCGTCTATCGGCAGGAGTATGTTTTCTCCGTCGGACTTGCCCGGGAGCACGACCGCGAAGTCCACGCGCTCGGCGCTTCCCGGCTCGACCGGGGTGTTGACGAGGTATTGCGCGCTGGTAAGGTTGTCCTCGAGAAGCGCCTGAAGCCGCGCCTCGCCCCACACGCCGCGTGTCTTGACGCCTGAGAGCACGCGCTTGAGGTCGCCCACGCCGCTTGCCAGCGCCTGCATCTCTCCAAGCGACTTATACACGCGTTCCAACTGCTCGCTTACCTGTCTGAACGATTCGCCAAGACGCGCCTCCAGCGTCGCGCGAAGTTGCGTATCGACGCCTTCGCGAATTTCGGCCATTTGTCTTTGCTGCCTGTCTATTGAAAGCGACACGCGCTCGCACAATTCGTTCAACCGCTCCTCGTTTGCGCGGGAAGTGACGGTGAGCATCTGGTTCATGAGCTGGCTGTCCCTTATGAACCGCTCGGACATCCTCTCTACCGACTCGGACAGTTCCGAAGACTGGCGGCGTCGGTATCTCTCGGCGTCGATGAGCCGCGTCAATATCGACTTTTCAATGACCTTGAGGACAATTATTACAATGGCCGCCAGCGCCGCGAACGCCGCGAGCGCCAATAAAGCGACATTCGCGTTCATCCACTCAGCCACGACCGATCACCGCCTCGGCCGCGCGAATGCCGTCAACCGCTGAGGACATAATGCCGCCTGCGTAGCCCGCGCCCTCCCCACAGGGATAGAGGCCTGGGATATTCGACTGAAGCGTCGCCGGGTCGCGAAGTATGCGAACGGGAGAGGACGAACGCGTTTCGACGCCCGTGAGTACGGCCCCGGGCGCGGCGAAACCCCTGAGCCGCCTGTCCATGAGAACTATGCCCTCGCGCATGGCATCTGTCACAAATGTGGGCAAGACCTCGTCGAGCGATGCGTAGACGACGCCCGGGCGGTAGGTGGGCATGACGTCGCCGGGGGATTTGGATTCGACGCGTTTCAGAAAGTCGCCCACCCGCTGGGCGGGAGCCAGGTAGCTTGAGGACAGCGAGTATGCCGCCCTTTCCCACTTCCTTTGAAACTCCACGCCCGCCAAAGCCCCGCTTCCGAAATCGGATGGATCGACCGATACCAGAAGGGCGCTGTTGGCGTTCAGGCCGTCGCGTTTGAAATAGCTCATGCCGTTTGTGACAACGCCTCCCGGCTCCGACGCGGCGGCGACGACGTATCCTCCCGGACACATGCAAAACGTATATACCCCGCGACCCGACCGGCTTTTGACGTTGAGCCTGTATTCGGCGGCGGCGAGTTCTGTGGCGAAGCGTCCGTATTGCGTTTTGTTTACGGACGACTGCAAATGTTCTATGCGCGCGCCTACGGAAAAGGACTTTGATTTCATATCGACGCCAAGTCTGAATAGCAGTTCGAAGGTATCCCTGGCGCTGTGGCCTATGGCGAGTATGACGTTATCGGTCTCGATCTGCGCGCCCGACGCTACGATCCCCCTGACGCCGCGATCCGATATGATGTCTTCGAGCTTTGTCGAAAAGCGTATATCCGCCCCTAAAGAGAGCATTTCTTCGCGCATTGACTTGACGACGCGGGGAAGCACGTCGGTTCCGACGTGCGGGCGAGACTGATACAGTATCTCGTCTGGCGCGCCGTGGGCGTGGAATGTTTCGAGGACGAAGCGGCAGCGCGAGTCCGAGATGCCGCTGTTGAGCTTGCCGTCCGAAAAGGCTCCCGCGCCGCCCTCGCCGAACTGTACGTTGGACTCCCTGTTCAATTCACCTCCCGACCAGAACAAGGATACGTCCCTTTCGCGCTCGTCTACGGGCTTGCCCCTTTCTATGATGACGGGGCGAGCGCCCGCCTTCGACAGTATATACCCCGCGAACAGTCCCGCCGGCCCCATTCCGACGATGACGGGCCTGTTCGAGAGGGACGCTGGTCGAACGGGAGGGTATTTCACGCACTCTTTGACCGACGCCGGCGGCTTTGGCGGTGCGCCCACGCATTCAAATTCTATGGACAGGACGATTTTGACGTCGCCCTTGTCGCGGGCGTCGATGGATTTTTTCGATAT
>JAUNBY010000410.1 GCA_030526935.1 Clostridia bacterium | reverse complement strand
TAGGCGGAAAGAGGAGGTTTTGCTCATGGCTGAAAGATTCAGCGCCGCACAGGCGTTGTCCATAGCGATCGAGATTGAAAAGCGCGGTATCGAGATGTACAGGCGCGCCGCGCGGTTGAGCGCATCCGAAAGGGCTATAGAGCTGTTTAAAAGGCTTGAAGCGGATGAGCGCAATCATCGCGATATGTTCAGCAGCCTCTATGAAGAATACGCTAAAGATGATTCGACGCTGTATCAGAAAGAGACGAACGAATATCTGTCGGCTTTGGCGTCGCAGATAGTTTTTTCAAATGGGCTTATAGGAATCGGCCGTGAAGGCGGATTCGATAACCCGGCGGCAATACTCAAAACCGCCATAGACGCCGAGCGCGATTCTATAATTTTCTACGAGGCGATGCTCGAGGAAGGCGGCAAGAACGCCGGGCTTTATAAAGAGATAATCGAACAGGAGAAGGGGCATTTGATTGAGCTTACGCAGATGTTGAAGGAGGAGTTGGGATGAATTACCGTGAACAATACGAGCGATGGCTCGATATGTTCAAAGATGACAAAGCCACTTACGACGAGCTTATAGCTCTAAAGGACGAGCAGGAGATCGAAGATCGCTTCTATACCAGCCTGAAATTTGGTACCGCGGGCATGAGGGGAGTGCTCGGGGCGGGGCTTAACAGGATGAACGTCTACAATGTCCGCCGGGCGACCGCCGCTCTCGCGATGTACATACTTACTCAACCCCAAAACGCCCAGAGGGGAGTAGCCATAGCTTACGATTCCCGACGCAATTCCGACCTGTTCGCGAAGCAGGCGGCTTTAACGCTGTGCGCCAGGGGAGTAAAGGTATATTTGTTCGATTCTCTGCGCCCCGTTCCGGAATTGTCCTTCACCGTTCGCTATCTGAACTGCATCGCGGGAATTGTCGTTACCGCCAGTCACAACCCCGCCGAATATAACGGCTATAAGGTCTATTGGGAGGACGGGGGGCAGGTATCTCCCGAGATCGCCTCGCAGATTACGCGCCTTATCGATACCATAGATTATCCGGAAGCTCTGCCTATGGATGAGGACGAGGCTGTCTCGAAGGGGCTGTTGAACATCATAGGCGCGCAGATAGACGATGCTTATATATCAGCCGTAAAGAAGCTCTGCGTAAATCCGCAGCTTGCCCGCGAGATGGGAGGACAGCTTAAAATAGTCTATACCCCCCTTCACGGCTCTGGCAATATCCCGGTAAGGCGGATACTTAAGGAGATAGGCTTTAAGCAGGTCTACGTCGTACCCGAACAGGAACTTCCGGATCCGAATTTCTCGACCGTCCGCCTTCCCAACCCCGAGGATCCCGCCGCGTTCACGCTTGCGCTCAAACTTCAGGAAAAGCTCGACGCGGACGTCGTTTTTGGAACCGACCCCGATTGCGACCGGGTAGGTATCGCCGTGAAGGATAAAATGGGGCAGACTCATATACTCACGGGCAATCAGACAGGCTGCCTCCTTCTGGACTACATACTTTCTCAAAAGCAGGCTCAGGGCAAGCTTCCTTCGGACGGGGCGGCAGTAAAGTCAATAGTCACCACCGAGATGGCTCGCGCCATATGTCGCAAATTTTCCGTAAAGCTGTTCGACGTGCTGACCGGCTTTAAGTTCATCGCCGAGATGATACACCGCTTTGAAACCGACCACGATCACGAGTTCCTGTTCGGTTTTGAGGAGTCCTACGGTTATCTGTCGGGAACAGACGTTCGAGACAAGGACGGAGTAAACGCATGTATGCTCATAGCCGAGACCGCCGCGTGGTATAAAAAGCGCGGAATGACGCTTTACGAGGCTCTCAACGACCTGTTTGAAAAATACGGCCACTACGGCGAGCGCGTGAAATCCGTCACGCTAAAAGGGAAAGACGGTTTGGATAAGATGTCCGCGATAATGACCAGGCTCAGGGTTAATCCGCCAGAGCGCTTCGGTTCCTTTGAAGTCGTCGCCAGCCGCGACTATCAAAGCGGCATACGAGACGAACATGGCGTCAAGTCGCATTTGGGGCTTCCGGTTTCGAACGTATTGTACTACGAGCTTACCAATAAAGCCTGGATATGCATACGTCCCTCCGGCACCGAGCCTAAGATAAAGCTCTACGTAAACGCCGTGAGCAAATCCGCCGAACAGACAAATAAATACCTCGATGAGCTTATGAATTCGGCGGAAGAACTCGTAGCCGAATAAGCAAATCCGGGATTACGCGTATAAACGCCGCGCGGCGCCATCAGGCGAACGCGCGGCGTTCGTTTTTGCTTCATATACTGACGGAACTACTTTTTCCTCACAGTTATCTTGCAGGTACCTATCTTTTTCGAATTGTCTTCGCTCATCGCCTGTATTTTGGCATTGCCGTATCTTTTTATCGTTACCAGGCCGTTCTGATCGACGCTCGCCACCTTTTCGTTGCGGCTTCTCCAGAATAAAACGGTATTGCTGGCGTTAGAGGGAGTTATGGTGGCACTGAGCTGAAAAGTAATCGGGAAGGACGAAGGATCGGGAACGGATAGCCTGACGTTTTGCTTATCAAGCGTTACGGAGCTTATTCTTACAAACGGTATATCGACGTTTATTACAATGCCGCCATCGATAAACATGGTGTTTATTCGATGTTCCTCGCCGTCGAAAGCGTATCGCCTGGTGCGAAGCACGCCCGCGATCGACCT
>JAUNBY010000409.1 GCA_030526935.1 Clostridia bacterium | reverse complement strand
CATCCCGACGTGTTCAACGTGCTTTTACAGGTGCTCGACGACGGGCGCATAACCGACTCTCAGGGGCGCACCGTGGACTTTAAGAACACCATAATCATACTCACCTCGAACCTCGGCTCCACCGCCATACTCGACGGCATAGGCTCTGACGGGGAGATAACAAACGAGGTTCGCGAGCAGGTCGAGGGAATGCTCAAGAGGCACTTCCGCCCCGAATTCCTGAACAGGCTCGACGAGATAGTGTTCTATAAGCCCCTGTCCAAATCCGAAATAACCTCCATCGTGGATCTTCTGGTAAAGGATCTCAATCGCAGGCTGGCGGACAGGCAGATACGCGTAGAGGTCACAGATGAGGCGAGGGACTATATCGTCGAGGGCGGCTATGATCCCGTCTATGGCGCAAGGCCGCTCAAGCGCTTTATACAGCGCACTCTCGAAACCATGCTCGGACGCGAACTGATTCAGCGCGGCAGCGTTCCGGGAGAGGTGTTCAGGTTCGCGCTAAACGGGGAAACGCAAAAATTAGAGATTATAAGATAACGATTTGTTAGAGCGGAGTTATTTGACGGATAAATTACGGCAAATAGCTCCGCTTGCGCTTGACAGCCCGACTCATCTTTGGTATCCTTCATCTGATAAGTGAGCTATATAGAAAGGCTGGACAGAGCAAATGCCTATGCAAAGAAGGTCGTCCCGCGATACTATGAGAAAGAAAAACACCGCCGCGTATGTGACAAGCGAAATGGCCGCCATAATGCAGCGAGTATCGGACGACCTTGACGACAGCGAAATAACCAGAACACTGCATTTTAGCCCTACGGCGCTCACCGTCGTGCGCCATGTCATGATGATGAGCGGGTGCATAGTAACCGATACGATGATAATGCTGTCGGAGATTAACCGGCAAATGCTCTCAAAGCTCTCGGTGAGCGCAAAGTGTTATGTCGACGACCCGCAGATACTGGACGTAGCCGAGCAGAGGCATACGACCCGCGCAGGCGTGGCGATAGACTACGCCCTGGCGCTTCCCGGGCTGAAAATGATCGCCATAGGTTCCGCTCCGGGCGCTCTTGAAAGGCTTTTGCAGAGGAACGCCGTTGAAAACCTCACCGACGTCGTGGTCGTCGCGGCGCCCACGGGATTCGCAAGCGTCGTTCAGCTCAAGGAACGCCTTTGGGAGAGCAGGCTGCCATGCATTGTGCTCAGGGGCAAGCGCGGAGGCCCTATGGCGGCAAGTTCCATTGTCAACGCCCTTTTAGCCGAGGCAATCAAGGCGCAATGCGTCTGATCGATCGCAAACATATGAGTATCGGCGCATTGCCGCCGATACATTTATTTTAAGGAGGACAAATGCTTTACAGCGATTTGGATTCAGCCGAATGCTCCAGACGCCTTAAAACGGAGGCGACTATAGCGATTTCCCTCATAGTGGCGGGAATCGCCTTTCTCGTCGCGGGACTCGTCGTAAGATCGAAGCTCATTGCGACGGCGGGTATCATTGTATTTGCGGCAATCGCCTATTTCTGGTTCGATAACAAGGTCGTTCCGTGGCAAAAATATAAAAGATATCTCTCGGACGTCGCCGTCGGGCGCGCGCACGAAGCCGCCGGGCGCGTAATCGACGTTTGCGAAAGCGTAAGAAAGTCCGAGGAAGGCGTGGATATACGTGATTTTTACCTTAAAACCGACGATGACGACGAGGGCACTCTCTTTTACTGGGATAACGCCAAGACCCTGCCCGACGTCGCGGGAAAAGAGGTTCGAATTACGGCGTATGGCAGATATATAATTGGCATGGAGATTAATTGAACATTGTTATGATGCGATTCGTCTAAAGAGATGGAAAAGCGTAAATCCTCACGCTATTTACTGACGCCGCTATGCGGAATTTGAAACGGAGTGACACTATGAAGATTTACCGGTCATTACTATGCTTTATGCTGGCGCTGTTATTTGTATTTACCGCGGGCGCGGCCGATGTGATAATCGAGGGCGAGATCGTCGCCGCGCAGGACGAACAGCCCGCGTCGGAACCCGAACCCGTCCAGGTCGAAGCGTATGTCGAGGCTGACGAAGAGGATTACGTCGTCGAAAACCCCGACGAGGAACAGTCGCTCGACACCCTCGAAGCGGATCAGGACGCGCTCGACGCCGTCAACGGCATGATGAACATACTCCTGCTGGGAATCGACGCCCGACCCGGCGAAAAAACCGGGCGCAGCGACACGATGATACTGTTGACGCTCGACGCCGATCACAACTGCATCAAGATGACCTCCTTCATGCGCGATTTGTATGTCGAGATACCCGGCCGAAAGAACAATCGCCTCAACGCGGCGTATGTCTTTGGCGGGCCGGATCTGCTTATGAGGACTCTCGAGGCGAATTTCGGCGTCGAGGTCGATCACTACGTGGCGGTCAATTTCTCGGTTCTGGGAGACGTCATAGACCAGTTGGGCGGATTGGTGATAGACGTTCCCGAGAAATATCTCCCGAGAATAAACGCAGTAATATATCAGGACAATCTGGTTCTGGGAATCGACGAAGACGACGGCTACATTCAGTTGCCAGGCGAGCAATTGCTCACCGGCAAGCAGGCTCAGGCCTACGCCCGCTATCGCTACGGAACCCCTGACGGCGACTTCGGGCGCACCGTGAGACAGCGCGAGGTGATACTCAAATGCATGGACAAG
>JAUNBY010000408.1 GCA_030526935.1 Clostridia bacterium | reverse complement strand
CGGACGCGACGAGGAAGCCGTTCTCACGGCGGAATTCGACCTGGATAAAATCGCGACGTCGCGCCTCGAATGGGGTCTTTTCCGCGACAGGCGTCCGGAAATGTACGGGATTATATCGAGATGACGCGCGCTGTCGCTACATGCGTATATGTATTTCCAGAGACAGCTGTAAAAGAAGCATTTGCCGCGTATCGTCAAGGCTGATGCCCGTGAGCTGCGTTATGCGTTGAAGCCGGTAAAACATGGTGGTTCGGTGTATGTGCATTACCTGCGCGGCGCGCGCCTGATTGTGCTGGCAGGCGAAGTAGGCTCGCAGGGTGTTTATATAGTCCGTCTGCTGTTCGGCGTCAATAGCGCTAAGCGCTTCAATCGCGGGATGAAGTAGCTCGTTTTTGTTTTCGTAGCGGCTCAGGTATTCCATCAGGTTCTGATATCGCACCGTTTCATACATGGCCATGGTTTCGTCGGACAGCTCCAGCGACAAGCGCGCCTGTCCGACGAACATATGCGTTTTAAGTATGTCATCATAGGCGTCGCTCACGCCGCATCGCAACGCGTTGTACTCGCAAAAATTCCTTATCCTTTCAAGGCTGCCCTGCTGTTCTTCCCGTTTGCAGGACAGTATCACCACTATGCGATCCTTCTCAAGCATACCCTTCGCCGGCAAGTCCATCAACCGCAGCTTGTGAAACACGCTTTGCCTGTCGGATTCGCCGATTAGTGGACGGCGGAATACCATGGACAGCGCGCGGTTGACCTCGCCCAGCTTCCAGCGGCTGGCGGCCAGGCGCATCTTAAGCGTTTCGCGATTCGCTATAAGCCCTTGCGTCAATTCCAGTATGAGCCTGTCGTATATCAGCCCGCCGTTTTCCTTGATAAGCGCGTCCTTTTGAAAGTAAAAGCTGAGCAAAAGGCACAACAGCTGCATATAGCCCTGCTCCGCGGGGGAGATGGCGTGGTGGAGTTCCACAACGGTGACCATTCCCGCGCGTTTCTCGTCGACCATTATGTTGCACGAGCAAAACGATTCGGACAGGTTGTTGGCGACGTACCGGAAAGGGCCGTCGCGCGCGTCCGCCTCATCGAGATAGCGCATTACCTCGCGCACGTCGTCATCGCGCAGGTCAGTCAGCGCTCCGTGCTTCACCGTGTCCCGCCACATTCTCTCGTCCAAACCGTCGTTGCGTGTATAGGCAAGCACCCTCATGCTGTTGTCGTAGATGAGAATGGGATTGGTAAATCTGTCGTGAATACGTTGAACGATTTCATCGAGCGTATTTCCCCGGTAAACGCTCTTCAGAACGGCGCGCGAGAAGCCTGAAATCTCCTGCATCGCGCAAAGCGCCGCCTGATAAAGCGTTTTGACGGGCGTGGAGTCGAACAGGGCGCACGGGACGCCCGGCGCGGGTTCGAGTTCAGGTTCGCAACTCGCGATTATAAGCGCGACCCGTCCCGACATCCCGGCATAGTCTATGCCTGACATAGCCTGCCATCCGCCTATGACCAGCGTTCCCGGAGCCATCGCGAGGCCGCGCCTGTACAAGACTACGCTTTCGATATTAAATTCGCCTTCTATACGGCTTCTTACGGCCTTTTTCCGCAGTTCTCGCTCCATAGCCTCCAGAATCATCGAAAACGACGCGTACATGTCAAAACCCCCTCTTTGATAATTATACTACAAAGTATAGCAAATGGAAAGTCAAGTTTCACTACTTGTATATTGACAGGCAATGCCACAAACATTATACTCAAAATATTAAATTAACTTGGAGGACGCTAATGGATATTACGAGAAGATCATTTCTGAAAAGCGCCGCCGCGGGCGCGGCAGGCATCGCGGCGCTGGGAGTCACCGGGCTGAACATCAACGCGAAGGCGGAACCGGCAGCCGCCGCTCATCCGGTATATCAGACCGTGCAGCAGATGCTCTCAAAGACGCTTAATCCTCAAAAATGCGATATATTCACAAAGGAAGGCGCCGGAGACATAGGCGCGAGCGCCATATTCTCCCCCTGGCAGTTCGGCAGGTACACAATCGAAAACCGCATAGTCAAGTCGGCGGCGGGATCGGCCTACCTTCCGACCGAGACCAAGGAAAATATAATCGAGCAGTATACCAATTGGGCCAAGGGCGGCGTAAAGCTCATCTGGATCGAAGATTTCATAAATCTTCACCGCGACTTTCCCATGAACTATAAATATTATTCCCGAGAGGATGCTTATCTGAGTGAGCTTACCGAGGCCATTCACGCGCAGGGCAGTATTTGCGGCTATCAGCTGATGCTCATGAATGCTTCGTTCTCCGGATTTACGGCGGGCGCTCCCGGCTCTTTCGACTGCGCGCACGCGGATCACATGACGCTTGAAGAGCTTAAGAATCTGCAGGACAATTTTATCGACGCGGCATTATACTTAAAAGAGCAGGGAGTTGACGCGATCGAGATAAACGCCGCCGGAAACAACATCGGACAGGCGTTCCTCTCACGTTCCCGCAACGCCAGAACCGATGAATACGGCCCTCAGACCATTGAGAACCGCGCGCGATTCCTGACGGAGATTATTGCGGGCATAAAAAACGTCTGCGGCGAGGATTTCCCTGTTCAGATACTCATCAACGGCATCGAGGAAAACGACTCCGAGATAGGTCAAAACGGACAGCTTACGACGGTTGAGGAAAACTGCGAAATCGCCAAAATGCTCGAA
>JAUNBY010000407.1 GCA_030526935.1 Clostridia bacterium | reverse complement strand
TGTCTGAATCACATCGATGTTTTAATATGTAGAATCGTATATGGCCAGTTATGTCATGGATTGCACGTTGGAAGATACTATACTCGTGCTATTTAAGCAGAATTGGCGAATAAGGCGTACCGTCCGGCGCGGTAAAGCGAACATACAGATTTCCATCCGGCAGAGACCCCGACCGTATAACTATCAGTTGACTGTACGTGCCGCCGGCAATTGAACCATTCGCATCGCTTCCGCTGGTTCCCGCAATTTCGATAGCCTTGCCTTCTTCGTCCAAAAGCTCGATTGTCCACACCTCTCCGCCCGCCATGAGTGCCATATCGCCGCCCGCGCAAATTGGGCAGGGCAATTTTTTCGCGGCGATGACTTCCTGATAGGTCGCCGCCTCGGCGTTCGCCATGCCGCTGCATGTAGGGTCGGCATGGGCGTACATTCCGTGTTTTGTCATGTAATACGTCGCGTCGTCCGCGAAAGTCTGCGCGATTTGCTCGAAAGAAATCCCGGGCGGTTGATAGACGACGCGCATATAGTCGGCAAACGGGGTCTGTGACAGGTTGGCCGATAGTATGGTAACGCCGCCGTCCGTAACCTCATGGGGACTTAACGCTCGAATGGAGGCGGAAGTCTTGTCAAGCGAAAAGGACAGTGTGTTTACGGAATCATCGAGTATCTCGGCATTTGCGACGAGCTGTACCGTTTCGGGCGATTCGTCGCTCAAGCTGATCGCGCAGTAGCTCAATACCGCATCTCCGTCTCGCGCTGTGCAGCTGGTACTCGTGTAATTGACCGCGTTGTCTATGTCGATCCATGTATCCGCCAACGTAAGAATGGTGCGCCCGGACGTCTGCGCGTATTCATCCGCACACTCCTCGGCGGTTTTCCCATCTTCAATTTCTATGATGTCGCTGATGTCGTTCGCGACGATATATTTCTGCGCGTTAAACGGCTCTACCGCGAGCAGCGCTCTTACGGTTTCTCCGTCGTAGACGGCCTCGCGCACAGTGAAGCGTATTAGCCCGTCGTCCGTCGTCGCGAGATTCCTGGAAATTGTCGCAGCAGCGTCTTCGCTTGGCGTCATGCCGTAGTTTTGTTCGAAAAAGTCGATGATGCCCAGCGCGCTTCCAACAGCCAGCGCCGTACCGACGAGCAGAATCAACAGAATTGCGGCGATCAGTACGGTACGCATCGCGGTTTTCATATTCACGGTTCGTTCCCCCTTTAATTCCGACAGCGTTTTCTCAAATTGTTTTGCGTAGGTTTCTGGAACGGGGCCGTAAGCCCGCTTCCAATCGGGTTCTTTGCGTTTCATTGCTTACGTCCTCCTTCGCATAGATACTTTTGCGCCAGCTTTTTTGCTTGATGAATGCGCCATTTCGCGACGCCGTAGGGCACGCTAAGCGCCTTGGCTACTTCGGCAATCGGCATGTCGAGCACACAGCGCATTACCAGCGGCAGTCTATAGCGAGTGTCCAGCGCTTCCAATGCGCGGCGCAAATCCGGATCGGGGGCTGCTTGCGTTTCGCCTATCATATTTTCCGAAAATTCTTGACTCGGATGCGCAGCGCGCTCTCTTAAAATCTCCCGACTGCGGTTGATAAGTATGCGGGTAAGCCACGTCTCAAAATACGCATCGTTTTTTAGCCTCGGCAGGTTTTCCCACGCGCGTATTAGCGCGTCCTGTACCGCGTCCTGCGCGTCATAAGGCTGCGACAGTATGGCAAGCGCGATTTTGTACAGCCGCGTTTGGCATAGACGCGCCCTGACGCCAAATTCGTTTCTGTCCAACGGCTTCCCTCCCTTGTATGCTCTTTGTGATCACATATATTAGATGAATAACAAGCGATGTTTGGAGGTTGGTGTCAAAAAATTAACAAAGAAGACGCAACTCGTTTAAGCAGGATGCTGCCTTGAGTGGAGTTCAGCGTATTACTTCCGACTTTTTCATAAACCAAAATGGCAAGTCGTCCTCCGATGCGCCATGCAACAGCGTCGTCCAACCGTCAGAAAAGGCGAATTGCGCGTCGCCGCCGATATGCCGTATTTCTGCCGTAAGCGCTTTCCCGCCAAGCGACAGTTCAAACGTTTCCGTTCTGTTTTGCTCTTTGTACTTTATACGGTCGCCGCCGGACTCATATGTTCCTGCGCTCATCTCTCGCCAGAATTTCTCCGCGTAAAACAACCCCAATCTTCCCGCCACCATTGGGTTTTCTGCTCCTTTTCCCGGATTACCCACAGGAGAGTCCATCTGGTTACTGCCGTTATAAATTCATCGATACTTTGATGGCTACACTGTCAGATAGTGAAGGTAAAGCCCAATGCAAGGGTACGGTTATCCCAATTTCTGCGGGGTGTGTGACGCAAATATTTATGCGTCTTGTTCAGGTTAACGGTTCTGCTGAAAGAGTTATTAAGATATGGCGGGATTCATCTACTAGTGTTACCGGCGTGTCGCTAAAAAATCTGAGTTTTACTATTTTTTATACTAAAAACCGCCGTATCATCCCTGAAAGCCCTTCAAAAAGCGACAAATTCAGAATTTAGGCATTGCAATCTCCGTTGAATATTAGTATAATAATACTAATATTCAACGAGGTGATAAATGATGGCCAGGCCAGTGGATCCGCAAAGTCAATACCGTGTAAAGATACATCGCAACAACGGATACAGTAGAATTTCATAGGAATGCGCTTGATAGTTCGCGGCGGGGATGGTAAACTGAAACTGGA
>JAUNBY010000406.1:1352-2745 GCA_030526935.1 Clostridia bacterium | reverse complement strand
GGAGATGTACGAGGAGCATCCCGGGGCGAAAGTTCTCGCCAGCGCCGCGACCGGCTACGGCGAGGATCTGGTGAAAAACGCCTTCAGGCTCGATTTCGGCATCGTCGAAACCGTGGCTCATATGAAGGCCGCGAAGCTTTTTATGCCCGACGTCGATTTTATAATCGACATAGGCGGGCAGGATATGAAATGCCTCAAGCTCAAAAACGGGGTAATCGACAATATTCACCTCAACGAAGCCTGCTCCAGCGGCTGCGGAAGCTTCATTCAGACCTTCGCGGAGGCTCTGGGGTACGACGTTCGCGAGTTCGCGAAGCTCGGCCTCGAGGCGCAGCGCCCCGTAGACCTGGGAAGCCGCTGCACCGTGTTCATGAACAGCTCCGTAAAACAGGCGCAGAAAGACGGCGCGACGACCGCCGACATAAGCGCGGGGCTGTCCATAAGCGTCGTAAAAAACGCGCTTTACAAGGTCATTCGCGCGCCCGGCCCCGAGGCGCTGGGGGAGCATATAGTCGCCCAGGGCGGGACGTTTTTGAACGACGCGGTGCTGCGCGCGTTTGAAACGGAACTTGGCAAGGACGTGGTCCGCCCCGATATCGCGGCGGTCATGGGCGCTTACGGCGCGGCCGCGCACGCGAGGGAAAAGGCCAAAGGCGAATCGACGACCCTCGACGCCCAAGCGCTCAAATCGTTCACCCACAAGGCGGTGGCCTCCACCTGCAAGGGCTGCCAGAATAACTGCAGGCTCACCATAAACACCTTCTCCGACGGCGGAAGGTATATATCGGGAAACCGCTGCTCGAAGCCGCTCGGCCGCGACGCGGAAGACGCGGGGCTTAATATGTTCAAAAGAAAGCTCGCCCTCGTCGCCGGCGACGGCCACGCGACGGGACTGAGGCCCGTCATAGGCATACCGCTGACCCTCAACATGTATGAACTCGCGCCCTTCTGGAAGGCGTTTTTCGAGAGGATGGGCTTTGAGGCTGTCATAAGCCCGCCTTCGTCGAGAAAGACGTACCTGTCGGGGCAGTCCACGGTTCCAAGCGACACCGTGTGCTTCCCCGCGAAGCTCGCCCACGGGCATATACGCGCCCTTTGCGACATGGGGATAAAGACCATATTCTATCCCTGCATGAGCTATAACGTAGACGAGGGGCTTGGCGACAAGAATTACAATTGCCCCGTCGTCGCCTATTATCCCGAGGTCATAGCCAACAATATGGATCTGGGCGACGTGGACTTCATATCTTGCTACGCCGGAATCCACAAGCCGCGCCAGCTTCCTGTAAAGCTCCACTCGGCGCTTCATTCGCACAGGGGCTTCGAGGGCATAAGCCTTGAGCTGTTCGAAAGGGCGGTAAAGGCGGGCTTCGAGGCCTATGAAGGGCATATG
>JAUNBY010000406.1:0-1252 GCA_030526935.1 Clostridia bacterium | reverse complement strand
TGCGGCTGCGACGCCATAACCGCCGACGAATGCCGCCGCATAGTCGAAAGCCGGGGGCGGATATATACGCAGATAAAAATCGACGAGATAGAAAATCTCGGCGCGGCGCGGATAAGGCTGCGCAGCCTTTTCGCGGCCGTAGAATGAGGTAAATTATGTTCACAAAGGAAATGCGAAAAACCCACAGGATACTTATGCCCTCCATGCTCCCTATACACTTCGAGATATTCGTAAGCGTTTTCAGGCGCGAAGGATACGACGTGGAGCTTTTGAGGACGCAAAGCCCCAAAATTGTGCAGACCGGCCTTAAATACGTAAACAACGACACCTGCTACCCCGCGATACTCGTCATAGGCCAGTTCATACACGCGCTTCAATCGGGCAAATACGACCCGGACAGGACGGCTCTGATGATAACGCAGACCGGCGGGGGATGCCGGGCGTCGAACTACATACACCTTTTAAGAAAGGCGCTCATATCTTCGGGATTTGAAAATGTCCCGGTCATAAGCCTGAACCTCGCGGGCATCGAGAGGACCGACGGGTTCACCATAACCCTCGACATGCTCAGAAAGATGATCGCGGCGGCTATGTACGGCGACGAGATAATGCTCCTGTCCAATCAGGTGAGGCCCTACGAGGAGACTTCCGGGCAGACCGACGCCATTGTAAACGAGATGATAAGGCGCACGGGAAGCATGCTGGCCGGAGGCGAGGGATATTCCCTTGGAGATATGACCAGAACCATGCGCGACATAGCCCAGGCCTTCGCCCACATACCCGTAGTCGAAAGAAAGACCATAAAGACCGGCATAGTAGGCGAGATATACGTAAAATACTCGCCTCTGGCAAACAACAATCTCGAGGCGTTTCTGGCAAGTCACGGGTGCGAGGTCATGCTCCCGGGCGTCATGAACTTTTTGACGAGGAGCCTTCATTCGTCGATATACGACAACGACGTCTACGGCGGCGGCATCGCGGCGGCGACGGGCATGAAGGCCGTCATGGGATACCTTCGAATGCTCGAAACGGCGATGATAAAGGCGGTGTCGGAAACCTATCTCAGGCCCCCGGCGACCTTCGAACAGATACGAAGGGCCGTAGGCGGCGTAATAGGCGAGGGCGTCAAGATGGGCGAGGGCTGGCTTTTGACGGGCGAAATGCTCGACATGGCCAACGAAGGCTTCGAAAACATACTCTGCCTTCAGCCCTTCGGCTGCCTTCCCAACCACATAGTCGGCAGGGGAATGCT
>JAUNBY010000405.1 GCA_030526935.1 Clostridia bacterium | reverse complement strand
TGTAATATCCGGCTTGGATTTCTGCTTTATATTAAGAATTATGCACGCGCCCTTAATGGACTCCTTCCAGTCCCAGTTTTGACCTATTATCAGGTGACCGTTGTCGGTGATGTCGGGAGTGAAGACAAACGATGTGCATCCGTCGGTATCTTCGACCTGAGCGCCCTGGAAGACTATCTCGCTTCTGACGTTGAGAGCCAGTATGTCATCAATGCTGTATCCGCTTCCCTCGGCGACGCCCCTTATTTCCTCCATGTAATCGGCGTCGTAGGCGTCGATCGCGGGTATGAACGTGCGGGCGTATTTACAGGCTTTTTCCCAGCTGATACCGGAATAATCCCAAAACATTGCCTTGTAAGTATCTATAGTAAATTTTATAAGCTCCTTTGCCCCCTGTCCGTGGGCAAAGCCTATCTCATAGGGGGTTCCGCTGGCGACGATTATCGGAAATAGATGCTTGTTCAGCATAATCAAAACTCCTTTATTTAATATTCGCAGGTATCAAAGGTGTAGAAAAGGAACCCCTCGGAAAGAGGAGTCCCTTCTTCCGGCAAGAGAGCGCCGTTATTCGGTGTTCACATATCGTTTTAATCAGGGATTGGGAACAAAGGCATCGCCGACCTGGGAGGCAGTGGCGAACCAGGCGTCGTTTTTAATGAAGTACTGTATCAGTTCTTCGTACATGTCGATCATATAGGCGCGACCCGTAGTCTGCGGATGGCACGTGAGCATGTAGCACGCGCCTTCGAGCTTGTCGTGGGCGTAGTCGTAAATCTTGGTCCAGCGGTCGAATATGTCCTTTGCGGGGCGCTGGCCTTCCTGTCCGCCAGTGAGGTATTCGGTCTGCGGCCAATCATCCAGGAACCAGGATACGGGCAATTCGAGTATCTTCGAGGGAGGCCCGAATATATTTGCGCTGTCGGAATGGCATTCGACTGTGCGCGGATAATAGGGGAACAGGTCGTTGCCCATTAGAGAGCTGTCGTATTTGAAGCCAAACTCCTCAAGTATGCTTATTGTATTGGGGGAGAAATCCCAATAGGGCGAACGGTACACGGTGGGCTTGGGAGCGCCGATTTTCGCCAGAGAGTCAAGACCCATCTGTATGACCTTTCTCTCCTGCTCATAGGGCTGCTTGGTGGGATTCTCGTGAACATAGCCGTGATGTCCTATTTCGTGACCCCTGCGAAGAATCTCCTTGCAAATGTCAGGAAAGGTGTCGGCGGTGTGTCCGGGAACAAACCATGTGATCTTGAGGTTGTACTTGTCGAGCAGGTCGAGTATACGCGGAGCGGCTACTTCAGCGCCGAACTCTCCGCGGCTCATATAGGCGGGGGAAAGCAGATTAAAGGAACCGTCCCAAATCGCTTGCGCGTCAAAGTCCATGCCGAGGCTTACAGCTACCTTTTTCCCATTGGGTATGCGAATCTTACCTGTCTTCTGCATTAGTCTATCCTCCTAATTCATGTTGCGTTCAGCCGGACGATTGCGCGGTCGCCATGGCTGGTGTCCGTCGGGTTGCCATCATGATGGTGATAACAAAAAAACTGTTTGACACCGGGGCGTTTATGGTATAGAATATATATTATGTTTTATGGCGGTGTGCAAGCCAAGAAACTATCATATTTGACCATCAACGAACTCCCGGTTCAGCTTCTTTCTGGTTTTATTATATCAGCAGTTCTTCCTGTTGGGAAGAACAGGATTTAGTCGGTGGTGTCAGGGCTATCCTTACACCCGGTGTAAAACACAGGAGGAATCGCCATGTATGATAAGCACCTGGAGTCGTTTTTTTTTGTTGCCCAAATGGGAAGCTTTTCCTCGGCTGCGGAAAAGCTGTATGTGTCACGCACCGCGCTGATACAGCAAATCAACCTCCTCGAATCGAGAATCGGGGCGCAGTTATTTAAGCGCAATAGTAAGGGTGTAACGCTCACAGAGGCGGGAACGTATTTCTTAAGCGAAGCTAAGCATATCATGAACATCTCCCGGCGAACTATAGAGAGATGCCGCTCGATGCAGGATGAAACCGCGGTAAGAATCGGAATTCTTCCCAATCTCAAATCCCCTCTTCTGACAAAAATATGCGCTTTGTTCACAGCCAGGTATCCGCAAACGAGTATAAGATTTGTCGAGTGTCATTTAAAGGATTATTTCAAAAACTTTGAGGAGGGAAAGTTCGATATAACAGTCGACTACATCGCGGGCTATATATACGACCATCCCGATTACCGCGTGCAGAAGCTATGCGAAGACAGGCACTGCTGCGGTATACCGCAAGGTCATTCCCTATCCGGGAAAAACAGCGTAACGCTCGCGGATCTCAACGGGCAGGGAATAATGATGTATTCGCGCGGAATCACAAAAGCTGACGACAGACTTAGGGACTATCTGCTTCGCACTGTTCCCGATATCGATATAATAGGCATAGACACGTATGACATATCGCTTTCCATGAAGTGTGAATTGTCAAACCATATTCTGATATACTATTCTATGTATCGTAACAATTTTTCTCCGCTGATTACAGTGCCTCTGGAACTGGGCATGGACTTTCCCATAGAGATAGGTATAGGATATATGGCGGATTCGCCGCAGACGGTATTGCGGTTTATCGACGTGGTAAAATCCGCGTATCAGAAAGATGGCGCTCAATAGCTTGCTGGGCGCCTCCATCGGGCTTTGTAGCACAAACCATGCCCGACAAACTGCGAAAAAGCCGTCGCGCTTTCGGCGCGGCGGCTCTCGT
>JAUNBY010000404.1 GCA_030526935.1 Clostridia bacterium | reverse complement strand
GTTGGTCAGAGCGGTCGGCTCATAACCGATTGGTCCGGGGTTCGAGTCCCTGAAGACCCACCAAATTGGTCCGGTAGTTCAGTTGGTTAGAATGCCAGCCTGTCACGCTGGAGGTCGAGGGTTCGAGCCCCTTCCGGATCGCCATGGGAACGCGAAAGCGTTCCCTTATTGATATTATGGAAGAATTTGTCTGGAATCCCTGGCACGGTTGCAAAAAGTTTTCCGAGGGCTGCGCGAACTGCTACGTGTACCGCCGCGACGAGTCAATCGGAAAAGACGCCTCCTTCGTCGAAAAGACGAAGGCTTTTGATATGCCGCTAAAGAGGCGTCGCGCCGGAGAATATAAAATAAGCGCCGGCAGCCATGTGTTCGTGTGCATGACGAGCGACTTTTTTCTCGACGAGGCGGATCTGTGGCGAAATGACATATGGTATATGATGCGCGCGAGGCGCGATGTCAATTTTACCATAATCACCAAAAGGATATACAGGCTTGAAAAATGCCTCCCGGACGACTGGAGGGGAGGCTACGAAAACGTCGAGATAGGCGTTACGATGGAAAACCAGCGCCAGTGCGATAAAAGGATATCCGCGTTTAAAGACGCTCCTGTAAAGTCGAAATTCATAATCTGCGAGCCGCTTCTTACCGCTATAGATATGAGACGATACCTCGGCAAATGGGTGAGCCGCGTCATAGCCGGCGGCGAAAGCGGGCCGAACGCCCGCCAATGCCGCTATGAGTGGATATTGGATTTGCGAAGCCAGTGTGTATCCGCCGGCGTCGGATTCAGGTTCAAGCAGACGGGGGCAAACTTTATAAAGGACGATCGAGCGTACCTCATAGCGCGCGATAAGCAAATGTCCCAGGCGCGAAAGGCGGGAATAGACTATCGCGCGTACGAAAGTGGCAACTAAAATTTCCTCAAAAGCTTCACGCAAAGCCCCAGCATCATGACGTCGGCCCTGTCGGCTTTGACCATTTCAAGCTCCCTGTCGAACGACTGCAGAAGTATCCTGTTTCCGTCGAGCTTTTTCACCTTGCGGGCGAGCCTGCGCCCCTTATACTGAACGACCATGATCGCCTCGTCTATTATCATGGACTCGGGCACGGTCAGAAGCATATCGCCCGCGTGGACGCGCCAGCCGCGCAGAGAATCGTCGGGACAGCGGTAATAGAAGACCTTATCGGGCGCTCCGCCCTCTATTTTCCCGGACACTATGGCGACAAGTTCATGATCGATTACAACGCCGTCGTCTGCGACGACGGGTACGCGCTTGACGACGCTTGTGAGCGCGTCGCGCCAGGCGTCGACGGGTTCCGTCGCGGTTTCGGGTTTATTCTCAGGAAGCGGCATGACGTATGGCCGGGGCTTGGGTCTTAAGGCCACGTCCTTTTCCGCCGCCGCTTCCAGTTCCGTCGATACAGGGGCGTCCGCGCCCAATATCTTTAATATCAGCCGGGCTTGATTGTCCGAAGCGATCCTTCGCCCCGACTCTATCTCCGAAATTACCTTTTCCGTAAGCCCGGCCTTTTTCCCGAGCTGCTTTTGCGTCATATTCGCGGCTAAACGAGCCGTGCGAATCGCGTCTCCCAATCTTGTCATAGCGCACCTCCACGCAGGATTGTATCAGAAAACGGGGACGATTGCAATAGCATATCGAGCGATGGATCGTTTTTTCCTGCACGATGGTTCCGGAAACCTGTAAAGCCCGCGTCCGCCTACCTGACGACGAAGGGCTGTGAGACGAGGGTTTCCGCGAGGCCGGACTGATTGAGGGCCTGCAGGTAGAACACGTATTCACCGGGAAACATAACATGTACCGGATAAAGCTCGGACAGGTTGAACGAACTTGCGCCTTCGCATGACAATTCGAATTGATTGTAGATATCGCCGTTGCGATGGCTCACGACCCAGCCCACCGATTTGAGCGGAGAGTCCGATTCGACGATGCCCGCCGGACTAAACGAATCCTCGGTACTCCATATCGCTGCGGGACGGTTTAAGCCGCGAGCGCTCAACGGCCGCAAATCGCCCGAAACGAGTATGGACAATTCATAGTGCCAGCCGTTAGGAGTTTGTATATACAGCGAGGTCATTCCCACGCTCTTGGCGGTGATGACGCCCTTTGAACTGACCGAGGCAATCCGCTTGTGTTCGACTGAATAGTTAACCTTCTGCGATGCCCGCTCGGGCGATACATACGCCCCGACTTTCAGTTTTTCACCGGGACGAAGAGTGATTGCCAGCATATTGGGCGTAAGGCCGTCGGGTTTAGGCGCGGAAACCGTAACGCGGCAATTCTTTTGGATGCTTCCAAGACGGGCTGTTATGTTGGCTACGCCCATGCCGACGCCTCGCACTATGCCATTCTCGTCGACCCTGGCGACGTTTTCATCGCTGCTTGTCCATATTGCGCTCACCGTTGCGGCATCGGCAGGCTTGACATTGGAGATTTTCAGCTTTGACGAGCCGCCTTCGGAGATTGTCAGCCTGGTTTTATTCAGCTTGAATGATTTTATGCGTATGTTCTTTACGGTGGCGGCGATGGAATCGCTTTCCCCGTTTTCAAGCGTCGCGGTGATCGTAGTCGTGCCTTCGGCTATGGCGTTAAGCAACCCCTGAGAATCTACGGAAGCTACGCTCGGGTCGGAACTTTGCCAGGCGATAGAGTGAGCGCCGTCGGCGTTTTCTGGAACGAGCGCCCATTTGAGCTGGAGTGCCTCGCCTATGAACAGCTCGCGCGACGGGGGGTCGAGATTTAT
>JAUNBY010000403.1 GCA_030526935.1 Clostridia bacterium | reverse complement strand
ATACGAACACCCTTCCGATCATCCTGATCGTCACTGGTGTTCGTATAAGCATGGTATGGTGGAGGCGAGGAGAATCGAACTCCTGTCCGAAAACCCGAGAACCAATGTATCTCCGAGCGCAGTTCGCGTTTTAACATTCCCTCCGCCACACGCCCACGAACGGGCTTATGGTTTCAGTAGCTTCATTAAATCCCACCCATGGCAAAGCTTATCTGGGCTGGTACCCCGCCTTAATGACGCCGGATTGCCGCGCCGCGGGAGGCTCGGGTCCGACGGGTAGCCTTAAGCGGCTACCGGAACAAAGTTGTCTTCGTTCGCAATTATTGTTTTTCCCCGTTTTATGGCGGTCAGGGGCCGCCGCTCGCTGCCTTGATCCTCATGATCCCCGTCGAAACCTTTACGCCCCCTTGTCATTACGCGCGCCTTTTACATGCGCGCTTTGAACTCGCGTTCGATCGCGCGTTTGGCGTCGCGTTTCGCGGCGTCGTCGCGCTTATCGTAGAGCTTTTTGCCCTTGCAGACGGCGACCTCCATCTTGACGCGGCCGTCTTTGAAGTAAAGCGACAATGGAACCAGCGTAAGCCCCTTTTGCATTACCGCCTGTTCGAGCTTTCTTATCTGCGCTTTATGCATCAGAAGCCGCCGCGGACGGGTGGGGTTGACGTTGAATATATTGCCCTTTTCATAGGGGCTTATATGCACGCCCTCGGCGAAAAGCTCCCCCGCCTTAACCTGGCAAAACGAATCCTTCAGATTGGCTTGCCCCAGGCGGATTGATTTCACCTCAGTGCCTCGCAATTCTATGCCGGCTTCGTATACCTCCAGCACAAAATAATCGTGTCGCGCCTTGCGGTTTTGCGCCACAGGCTTGACGCCCTTTTCAGGCATACTCCACTCCCCTTCCGCAATGATTGTATCATGTCACGTGCGCTTTGTCCAGCTTTTTGTGTTAATGATAATCGGATAATCGAACTGGACGAATGTAAATACGGTTTTCTCGCGCTTCATCGTTATCAGGCGCTTATTTCCGTGGGATCGAGGATTATTCGCTTTTCTCCGATTTCCTCTCCCGATAGAATAGCCAGCGCGTACTCTATAGCCTGACGTCCTCCCGTCGGACAGTAGAACGTCGCGTCGAGTATACCGTTTTTAACCATTTCCACGCCGCCTCGCGCTCCCTGCAATCCATCTACTCCCACATATCGTATGCCGGTCACGCGAAGCTTTTCCGCCGCCAAATACGCGCCGTAAGCCATGGCGTCGTTCTGTGCGAAAACCACGTCAATCGGCTGGTCGTATATTACGAGGTACTCTTTGAAGCGATCCTCCGCCTGATCCTGCCTCCAGTCGGCGACGAGGCGGCGGATTACCTTTATATCGGGATATTGCGCGATAGCCTCGGCAAAGCCCTCTGAACGCGCCGATACGGGAGGCGAGTCGTTTGAACCCTGTATCTCTATTACGTTGCCTCCGCGCCCGGCAAGTATCCGTCCCACGGCTTCTCCGGCAAGGCGGCCTATCATATGATTATTAGGCCCTATAAAAAGCGTATAATCCTCTCCGCGCACATCCCGGTCGAGCACTATAACAGGGATCTTTTCATACGCCGCGCTTATGGCGGGGCGCAGGGCTTCGCTTTCATTGGGAGATATTACCAGGAGATCCACCCCGTAGCCCATGAGCCTGTCTACATCCTCTATCTGGCGATTGCTGTCGCCCGCGGCGTCGGTAAATATAACGCGCAAATCTTCGTGTTCTGACGCCGTAGCCTCGATTTCCTGATTCATGGTTATTCGCCATGGTTCTACGAGAGTGGCCTGGCTCATGCCTACCAGGAAGCGGATAGGCTCCGGTCCCGGGTCTCTCGCCGGGAAGCGCGCGCCCGCGGCGACCGCCAAAAGCGCGGCGCCCGACAACAAAAGCAGCAACAACGTCATTATCCGCGCGGCGGGTTTCATCGGCCGCCTCCTTCATTGCGGTATTCGGCGGGGGATACGCCAAGTACCTTTTTAAAAGCGGTGCTGAAGTAAAAGGGCGAGGAATATCCCACGCGCTCGGCAATGTCCCTCAAAAGCAGGTTTTTGTTGTTCATGAGCCTTACCGCGTGTTCAATGCGCGTCAACGTAAGAAAGCGGCTGAATCCCACGCCCAGCGAGCGCTTCATGACGCGGCTGAGATAGGCCGGGTTTACTTTGACGTGAGATGCCACCTCGTCAAGCCCCAGATCCTGACGCGTGAAGTTATTGTATATATACGCGCGCGCCTTTTCAACCGCGTCTGGATTTCCGGCTTTGTCGCGCGTCTTTTCAAGCAGCCGGTCGTAAACGGCGGGTATTTCGGCGAGCGAATTTACCCTGTCTATCGCCGTGTTCACCGCGACGGCAAGCCCCGTTTTCGCGACCTTCATTACCTGTTCGGCTAACGAATCGGATACGGGGCCGTCTATAAGCGCCAGCACGTTTCCGGAATCATCCGCAAACATATACGCCTGTTCATACGCGTCCAACACGTCGCCAAGCGCGCCCTCCAAAGCGTATCTGAGCGAGTAATCCGGCAAGGGGCGTTGCTCGCAGGAGAAAAGCTCCGGAGATATTATCATAAGAGATATATCCTTAAGGTGTGCCAGACCGAAAAACTCCGCCGATTCCGCCATCGCCTCCTCATCTATATATCCCCCGGCCACCTCCCTCAGAAACGTTTCGCGAAGCGTGTCGCGCCGCTTTTCCAGCTGGCTCGTGGCCCACGCGTAATGCCTGTCGCGCGATGAGCGC
>JAUNBY010000402.1 GCA_030526935.1 Clostridia bacterium | reverse complement strand
ATCTTCTCAAAGACGACGCAATACCAAATTTTTGCAAAGTGGAGTACGATATCGAGCAGGGTAATATCAGGGATATTGCCTTGGCTGTAGATCAGGCTCTGGATTCAAGGGGAGTACTTAACAGTATAAAGCCCGGTCAGACCGTAGCCATAACAGGCGGTAGCCGGGAGATAAACCACATGCCCGAAATATTCCGTCAACTCGTAAAGAGGGTTCGCGCGATTGGCGCCAAGCCCTTTATATTCCCCGCGATGGGCAGCCACGGAGGTTCTACGGCGAAGGGGCAATACGAAGTGCTTACCGGCTATGGTATAACGCCCGAGTATGTAGGCTGCGAGATACGCTCGTCTATGGAAACGGTTCTGATAGGAAGAAGCGCGTCGAATCTTCCGGTATACGTCGATAAGTGCGCTTATGAAGCTGAATGTATAATCGTCGTCGGACGCATAAAGCCTCATACTGATTTTCGGGGACCGGTAGAAAGTGGTCTTATGAAAATGATGGCTATAGGTATGGGAAAGCAACACGGCGCCGCTATATGCCATAAGGAAGGATTCGACCGTATGGCTAAAAACGTCTGGGAATTTGGACAGGTTATGCTCGAAAAGACTAATGTCGTTTTCGGACTGTCGATAATAGAGGATATATTCCATAACACCTATCGGATAGACGCTGTGCCAGCAAAACTCATACCGATTGAGGAACCGTCGCTTCTAAACATCGCCAAGGAACTTATTCCAGGCATACCTTTTGACAAGATAGATATTTTGTTCGTTCAGGAGATTGGTAAGGACATAAGCGGCGCGGGTATGGATCCCAACATCACCGGGCGTTCTGGTTTTATGGGTATGTGGAAGCCCTATGCGCAGGTGATCGTCGTCACCGATATAACTGAAAAATCGCATCACAACGGAGCCGGGCTTGGTTTTGCCGATATAACTACCAGACGCGCCTATGAAAAATTTGACTTTGAAATGACATACCCCAATGGCATCACATCCTGCGACATATCCGGAATGAAGATACCTCCGGTAATGCCAAACGATGAACTGGCCTTCAGGCACGCCGTGCATATAGCGACTAAGGTCGATCCGGCGATAGGTTGCCGTATAGTGTGGATAAAGAACACCTGCCATATGAAACGCTTCTATATCTCTGAGGCGCTCATTCCTGAAGCAATCCACAACGACAGGCTCAGGATATTGACACAACCTTCCCCGATCAGTTTCGACGAAGACGGAAACGTCGCCTTCGTCGATTGGGATTAAACGACCAGCCGCTTCTTTATCCGCTGAGTAAAGGACGCCCCCTCGAAGCGCGTCCAAGCGATTTGCGATACCAACGACCCGCAAACATTTGCGCATCAACAAAATACGAATACATTCCAGGGAGTTGCCGTTCGACCGCCCAACAATTATTACTATGCGAGGAGAATTATCATGGCATACAAGCATTATCAAATCGACGGAATCGTCAAACTATCGCAAAAAGTCTTTGAGTCATACGGATACACGCCCGAGGAAAGCGCGTTCATTACGGATGTCATCGTTACAGCCGACCTTTACGGGGTAGAGTCGCATGGCGTCAACCGACTGGCTCTTTACACCTATGGGATAAACATTGGCCGCATAAAGCTTGGCGTAAAGCCGGAAATAGTTAAGGAAACACCCGTTTCCGCGACAATAGACGCCCATGACGGCGAGGGTCACATAGCCAGCAAACTTGCTATGGAACTTGCGATTGAAAAAGCAAAGGCAACCGGCATAGGCCTATGCGTGGTGCGAAATTCAAATCATTTTGGAATCGCCGGATATTACGCGCGCATGGCTCTTAAGCACGATCTTATGGGCTTATGCTTAACCAACGCGGAGGCCATGATCATTCCAACATTTGGTAAAAAGCCGATGCTCGGAACCAATCCCATCGCCGTCGCAATGCCTGCGCAACCCGTGCCCTATTACCTTGACATGGCGACAAGCGTTGTCCCTGGAGGAAAACTCGAAGTCTACGCCAAAAACGACAAGCCGCTACCGCAGGGCTGGATACTCGACAAGGATGGCAACGCCTGTTCCGACAGCCATGAATTTATTAAAATCCGCGATTCCAAGAGTACCGGCGGCATACTTCCGCTTGGCGGAGAAGGTGAAACCTTCGGCGGACATAAGGGCTATGGCCTCGCGCTGCTCGTCGAGCTCATGACGGGTACTATGTCGGGCGGGGTTCACGGCGACATGGTTCGTCTTAAAAAGAACGAAGAGAAATGCTGTCATTTCTTTTGCGCCATGGACTATGGCATGTTTGGCGATAAGAAAGCCATGTACGACAGCTTTTCGGCTTATCTTGAACGCATACGTGAATCGCCAAAGGCACATGGACAATCCCGAATATTCACCCACGGAGAGAAAGCCGCCGAAAACGAACGGCGCGTTCGTAAGGAAGGCATACGCATAAACGACGCTACTATGGATGAAATTAAAAAGCTATCGCAAGATATTAATCTTGACTATACAAAATATATGATCGAAGTGTAATATTACGCGAAATCGAAGAACAGACACATTCACACTAGCAAATTGAAGCGCCCTTTCGCAAGGCGCTTCAATTATTTAGCGCGAACTGCGCGGTTTAGCCTTACTGAATCCATTATGTGATCGAGCTTACCGATCACAAACGTCTGCGCAATATGGCTTCGTAGAAAAGCAAAACGCCGCCTGTCCTTGAGACTTATCGCACTGCCAAAAACCTCTGCGGGTTTTATTCCGCAGAGGTTTTCGATTCTAAATCACATCACG
>JAUNBY010000030.1 GCA_030526935.1 Clostridia bacterium | reverse complement strand
GTTGTTGTGTGAGGTTGTTCGTTCAGCGGGGCAAGTTTATTCCTCCACGCGACAGGCAAATCCGCATGTCGTATAACGTTGTTCGTTCAGCGGAGTATTCAATCGCCATTACGTCAATTCAAACGCGCCAGTATAAAGCTGATAATACTTACCCTTCTGGCTAAGCAAATCGTCGTGGTCGCCGCGTTCGATTATTTGTCCATGTTCGAGCACCATTATGGCGTTGGAATTGCGAACCGTCGACAGGCGATGGGCTATGACGAAGACCGTCCTGCCTTCCATGAGCCTGTCCATGCCCTTTTCCACCAGCGCCTCGGTTCTGGTGTCGATGGAAGACGTAGCCTCGTCGAGTATCAGAACCGGGGGATCCGCGACGGCGGCGCGCGCTATCGCCAGAAGCTGCCTTTGTCCCTGTGAAAGATTCGCTCCGTCGGAAGTTATGACGGTGTCATACCCGTTTGGCAGGCGCTCTATGAAGCCGTCCGCTCCGGCGGTTTTCGCGGCCTGGCGCACTTCCTCGTCCGTCGCGTCGAGCTTGCCGTAGCGAATGTTTTCCCTCACGGTTCCGGTGAACAAATGCGTATCCTGCAAAACCATGGCCATCGACCTGCGCAGATCAGGCTTCTTTATGCGGTTTATATTTATGCCGTCGTAGCGTATCTTGCCCTCGGGCACGTCGTAGAAGCGGTTTATGAGGTTGGTTATTGTCGTCTTTCCCGCGCCGGTGGAGCCTACGAAGGCGATCTTCTGCCCCGGATGCGCGTAAAGCGATACGTCGCGCAACACTTCCGTTCCGGGTTCATAGCCGAATGTCACGTCGTCAAAAACGACGTCTCCCCTAACCGGCGTAAACGTCGCGTTCCCGTTTTCGTCGGGACAGCGCCATACCCATTCGCCCTTTTCGTCCCTGTCGAGCGTCACCACTCCATCGTCGGCCTCGGGAGGCATGTCTATAACCCGGAATATGCGCTCGGCTCCGGCGAGCGCCACGAGCACGGAGTTGAACTGCTGGGATACCTGCGTTATGGGGCGCGAGAACGAGCGGGTGTACTGCAAAAACGCCACCACGGTTCCCAGCGTGAGCGCGCCATTTATCGCCAATATGCCCCCGGCTATGGCCGTTATCGCGTAAAGCACGTTTGAGAGGTTGTTCATTATGGGCATAAGTATATTGGCGAATGTATTCGCCTTAGTCGACGCTTCGCACATCGCCTCGTTGAGCGCGTCAAATTCCTGTTTTGACTGGCTCTCGTGGCAGAATACCTTGACCTCGCGCTGGCCGGTTATAAGCTCCTCAATGTATCCGTTGAGCTTTCCCAGCGCGTTTTGCTGGCTTACGAAATAGGACGAGGATTTCCCTCCCACAAAGCCCACGACCCTGAGCATCACGAAAAGCATCACTATGACTATGAGCGTCAGTTGCCACGAATAGACGAGCATCATCGTGAATACGCTCACGACCGTTATGGCGGTGGATATGAACTGTGCGATGCTGTTTGAAAGCAATTCGCGAACGGTGTCCGTGTCGTTTGTGTACATGGTCATTATTTCGCCGTGCGTGTGCTTGTCGAAATAGCTTATGGGAAGCTGTTCCATTTTGGAAAAAAGCTCTGTGCGGAGTTTATACAGCGTTCCCGTCGATATTTTAAGCATGACCCGCGAATATCCGTAAGTCGCCGCCGCGCCCGCGACGTACACCGCGAGCATCGTCGCGAGAGACTTGGCGAATCCCACGATAAGCCCGCTGTCGTATCCGCCCAGAAGCGGCGTAAGGTAGTCGTCGATTATCACCTTGAGAAAGCTCGCCCCTATTACGGTAGACAGGGCGCTCGCCGCTATGAGTATCACCACCGCTAAAAGGCGAAGCTTGCTCGCGGCGATATATCCGAAAAGCCTTTTAAGCACGCCCATGGGGTTTTTAACGCGCGCCGGCGCGGTCATTCTTGGTCCTCCGGGTCCGGGCATTTATGCCACCCCCTTCTGCTGAGAGTAATAGACGTCTTTGTATATCGCGCATCTTTCGAGCAGTTCATCATGCGTTCCGCTGTCTACGATGCGCCCCTCATCCATTATGACGATGAGGTCGCATTCCATGACCGAGGTCACGCGCTGGGCGATTATTATCGTCGTGACTCCCGCGTGATCCTCGTTGAACGCGCGGCGTATCTTTGCCTCCGTCGCGGTGTCAACGGCGCTTGTCGAATCGTCGAGTATCAGGATTTTGGGGTTTTTGAGAAGCGCCCGGGCTATGCAAAGCCGCTGCTTCTGTCCGCCCGACACGTTTACGCCGCCCTGCCCCAGATCCGTGTCGTAGCCGTCCGGGAAGGATTTTATGAAATCATCCGCCTGAGCCGATACGCAGGCGGCGGTTATTTCCTCGTCCGTCGCGTTGGGATTGCCCCATTTGAGGTTATCGCGTATGGTTCCGGAAAAGAGCACGTTTTTCTGAAGCACCATGGCGACCGCGCCCCTTATCGTATCGAGGGAGTATTCCCTGACGTCGCGTCCCGCGACCTTTACGACGCCTTTCGTGGCGTCGTAAAGGCGCGGTATCAGTTGCACGAGCGTCGTCTTGGAACTGCCGGTTCCTCCCAGTATTCCCACCGTCTGGCCTGACTTAATGTGCAGATTTATGTCCGAAAGGGACATCCTCTCCCCTCCTTCGGCGTAGCTGAATGACACGTCCTCGAAGTCTATGGAGCCGTCTGAAACCTCAAGCCCCTCGTCGCCTTCGGGATCGACTATATCGAGCTTCTCGTCGAGCACCTGCGATATGCGCGTCGCCGACGCCCTTGACAGGACGAGGTTTAAAAACACCATGGACAGCATTATAAGAGACATCAGTATCTGCGTTATATACGTTATGAAGCTCGACAATTCGCCTATGGCGAAGGTTCCCTCGGCTATCATATTGCCGCCTATCCACAAAACGGCGATTATCGTAAGGTTCATGATTATCTGCATTACGGGCATCATGAGTATAACGAGCTTTTCCGCGTATATCTGGGCGGTTCTGACGGCGTCGGCCTCTTCCTGAAACCTGACGTTTTCATATTCTTCGCGAACGAAGGCCTTCACGACGCGTATGGCTATCAAATTTTCCTGAACCCTCGCGTTTAAAAGGTCGTATTTCTTGAGCATGTTTTCAAACCGCTTATAGGACTTTGACATTACCGCGAATATGCTTATCCCCAGAACCGGAATCGCCACCAGAAACACCAGCGACAACACCGGGTTGATGCGCACGGCCATGAACACGGCGCTCACTAGCATTATGGGCGAGCGTATGGCCATTCTTATCATCATCATAAAGGCGTTTTGCATGTTCGTAACGTCGGTCGTCAATCTGGTCACGAGCGACGCGGACGAAAACCTGTCTACGTTTCGAAACGAAAAGTCCTGAACCTTTCCGAACAGCGCCCGCCTGAGATTTTTGGCAAACCCCATGCCGGACTTCGCCGCGAATCTTCCCGACAGCGCCCCGAGCGCAAGGCTCAGACAGGCCATTCCCACCATCAACAGTCCCATTTTGACGGTGTACCCTATCCCGCCGTCGCCGCATATGCCGTAGTCGATTATGCGGGCCATCACGAAAGGAATCGCGACTTCCAGCACTACCTCGCCTATTATCGTCAGGGGCGCCAGAATCGCGTATTTGCCATATTCACCGACATATTTTAAAAGTTTTCGGTACATTGCGAACCTCCATTACCGATCATTATATCGCAGATGATTATAGCATCGGAATATGACAGCAAATGACTATAACGGTTAATTAATGAAGGTTGCGCGCCGGACGTCCTGCAAAAATAACTTTGCCCCGCAATGACATAAGCCCGCAAGCCACAAACGCGCTCACGGGCTTATGCATAAAGTCGTTACCTCACATTTGATTGCGGTATGAGCAGGTTTTCGACGTCGGGGAAGTGAGCGTCAACGCTTTTTTCCAACTCCTCCATGGCCTGCGTCAACTCAGCCAGCTCTTCGTCGTATGTCCGCCCTTTTGAAATCTGCGCTTCTATAGCGTCGATCGCCGATTGCGCCCTTGAATACGCGTCCTCGTCGAGCATTTCGAAGTCGTAGACATTTATCATCGATTCGTTCATTTGCTTTGCGGCATAAAGATGAAGGCGCATATTCGGCAGAATTTCATCCTGCACCTTCGCTCCGGGAAGCGAAATCTTCGCGCACTCCTGCACCGCGATTTTGACGTCGGACTGTATTGAAGCCGCCATTTCATTAAGACTCGTGTTCGTCAGACTGTCGAGCCTGTTTTTTTGAACGAGCAGTATCGCGACGGTCACGCAAAGCAGCGCTATCACGATGATAGCCGCGTAAAGCGGGTAGCGTTGTGTCCTGTGAACGCTGTTGCGGGTTCTTCTAAGCCTGAGCCTTTTCATAACGCACCTCTAATCGGAGTATTCTCAATGCCATACTGTTATTATATGGTACAGCTATTAAGAATATTCGCCGTGTGGCGCGAAAATCCTGCAAAAGTGCGGCTTAAATGGCAAAAAAACCCTAAAATGGTGCAAAATTCACTGAATGCGAGTGTTTTTAAGCCTCATCCACGTCAGTTTTTGGCGAAAACTGTCGGATTTTAGGGATTGACCTACACTCGATGGCATGCCACGCAGTGTCCGTCGCCCATATCCCTCAATTTTGGCATCATTTCAGAGCATACGGGCAGCGCTATCGGGCAGCGCGACCTGAAGCGGCATCCCGCAGGCGGATCTATGGGAGTGGGGACGTCGCCCTTTAGGTGGATGCGCGTGGTCGCCGCGGCCGCGTCGGGATCGGGTATGGGAGCCGCCGAAAACAGCGCCTTGGTGTACGGATGGAGCATATTATTGAACAGTTCCTCCACTTCTGCCATTTCTACGAGGCATCCGAGATACATTACCCCCACTTTCTGCGAAATATGCCTTATCATACGCAGATCGTGCGACACGAACAGATACGTAAGCCCCAACTTTTCCTGAAGCGCTTCCAGGGTGTTTATTATCTGCGCCTGAATGGAGACGTCCAAAGCGGATATGGGTTCGTCGCATACAATGAACTCGGGATCGCTCGCCAGCGCCCTGGCTATGCCTATCCTCTGGCGCTGTCCGCCGGAAAACTCGTGGGGATAGCGCTGAAGATGATCCCTTTTAAGTCCCACCGTATCGATAAGCTGCGCCACCTTATCCGCCTTGTCGCGTGAGGACAGGTCGCTTCGATGATAAAGCGGCTCGCCGACTATCGACTCGACCGTCATCCTGGGGTCGAGCGAGGCGTACGGGTCCTGAAATATCATCTGCATTCTGTGTCTTACGGGCAAAAGCTCCTTGGGTGGCATATGAGTGATATCCTGCCCGTCGAAAAGCACGCTTCCCGCCGTAGGCTCATAAAGCCTCACAAGACAACGTCCAACCGTCGTCTTTCCGCAGCCCGACTCTCCCACAAGCCCCATGGCCGTTCCCTTTTCGACGGAAAAATTCACCCCGTCTACGGCCTTTAGCGTCTTTCTTCCCTTTGAGAAAAAAGACTTTCCGACCGAAAAATACATCGTAAGATCTTTGGCTTCAATGAGCGTCATTTGGCAACGCCTCCCCACTCGACACCGGGCGCCTGTTCGTCCATCAAAAAGCAGCACGCCGTATGGGTATCGCTAATATTCTTGCTTTCGGGCATCTTCTCGGCGCAGATGTTCATCGCGTAGGGGCAGCGGGGCGCGAAAGGACATCCGGCGGGCGGAGAGATGAGATCCGGCGGAGTGCCGGGAATAGGGACGAGCTTGTCCTTCGTCGCCGTAGACGACGGAATTGAGCGCAACAGTCCCCACGTATAGGGATGGCGCGGGTTGTAAAAAAGCTCCCTCGTGGTTCCGGCCTCCACAATCTTTCCCGCGTACATCACAAGCACCCGCTCGCACATGCCCGCTATGACGCCCAGGTCGTGAGTTATCAGTATAATGGCGGTGTTGAGCTTGTTCTTTAAATCGCTCAACAAGTCGAGTATCTGCGCCTGTATCGTCACGTCGAGCGCCGTAGTCGGCTCGTCCGCGATTATAAGCTTGGGATTGCAGGCTATGGCCATCGCAATCATGACCCTCTGGCGCATTCCTCCGGACAATTCGTGCGGATACTGCGAAAGGCGGCTTTCGGGATCGGGCATATCGACGAGCCTTAGAAGCTCCAGCGCCCTTTCGCGGGATTGCGCCTTAGTCATGCCCCTGTGTATGCGAAGCGGCTCCGCGAGCTGGTTGCCTATGGTGTAAAGCGGGTTGAGGGATGTCATGGGATCTTGAAACACCATCCCTATTTTATCGCCTTCTATGGCTCTTAATGCCTGCTGAGTGGGGTTTGATATGTCAATTCCGTCAAAAAACATGCCATCTGAGGTGATTGACGCGTATTTCGGCAATAATCTCAGTATGGACATCATCGAAACTGACTTTCCGCAGCCTGATTCCCCCACTATACCGACTTTTTCACCCTCATTTATAGAAAAATCTATGCCGCGAACGGCCTGAACCTTGCCAACGTGTATATCAAACGTCGTAACAAGGTTTTTTACTTCCAATAGTGCCATAATCTACCTCCGTGGGTTTTAAATTTGCCTGACGCACTACTTTTTAAGCCTCGGGTCGAGCGCGTCGCGAAGTCCGTCGCCTATGAAGTTGAGCGAGAACATGGTAAGGCATATGGCTAAAACCGGGAAAAACATCTGGTGGGGCGCTATTATCATCTGAGGTATGGCGTCGTTGGCGAGCGTCCCCCAACTCGCCTGCGGAGCCTGTATGCCTATGCCCAGAAACGAGAGGAAGGCTTCGGAGAATATGGCGTTGGGTATCAAAAACGCGGTCGAGACGATTATAGGCCCCATGCAGTTGGGCAGGAGATGCCTTATTAGTATATCGCGGCTCGTCGCCCCCGCGAGCCTCGCGGCCAGCACGTATTCGCTGGTTTTAAGGCGCATGACCTCGCCTCTTACGACCCTCGCGGTGCCTATCCACGACGTAAAGCACAGGGCGATTATGACCGACATTATATTGCTTCCCAGAACAAGCATTATCAAAACCACATACAACAACTGCGGAAGCCCTATCAGTATATCGACTATCCTCATAAGCACCATGTCGAGCCTGCCACCTATAAAGCCCGCGAGGCCGCCGTAAAGCACGCCGATAAAGAAGTTTATCGCTGCCGCGACCACGCCTATGGTGAGCGATATCCTCGCCCCGTAAAGTATCCTTATGAACAAGTCGCGCCCCATGGCGTCGGTTCCGCAGGGATGTTCCCAGGACGGCCCCGCGTTCATATTCGTAAGATCCATTCCGTCGTAGGAATAAGGCGACGCCATCGGCAGAAATATGGCGGCGAGCGCGATTATGATTATGACGCACAGCCCGACCAGAGACAATTTGTCGTTTTTGAACCTGCGCCACACGTCCTGCCAGTAGGTGAGCGATTTGCGGACTATGTTTTCATCGTCGCGGCTCTCGCGCAACACCGGCGCGTAGGGATTTACCGCTTCGCGGCTTTCAAATACGCTTTTTATTACGCTTATATCATCTATACGCAGCATATACATACCCCCTTTCTACGATTCGACCTTGACTCTGGGGTCGATAAACGCGTAGCATATATCGACGACGAGATTGCATATAACGACGAAAATGCCGAAGAATATCGTAAGCCCCATTATTACGGTATAGTCGCGGTCGGATATGGAGTTTACGAAGTTCCTTCCGATTCCGGGTATCGAGAAAAGGCGCTCGACGACGAAAGAACCGGTCAGAAGTCCCGCTATGAGCGGCCCCAGATACGTCACGACGGGCATTATGGCGTTTTTGAGGGCGTGCTTTACTATGACGACGGTCTCCTTTACGCCCTTGGCGCGGGCGGTGCGTATATAGTCCTGCTCCATTACCTCGAGCATCGACGAGCGCGTCTGTCTGGCAATATAGGCTATCGGGTTAAACGCCAGACACGCGACCGGCAATATATAATGCCTCCACGACGTAAGCCCGAAGCTCGGCAGCCACTGAAGCACCCCCGCGAAAAAGTACATCAGCAATATCGATATTACGAACACCGGAACCGATATTCCCACCGTCGCGAAACCCATGCAGGCCATGTCCGCCGCTCGCCCCCTGTTTATGGCTGACATTATGCCAAGCGGTATCCCCACTATCAGGGATACGAGAACCGCTATGCCACCGACCTTTGCCGACGTCGGAAAATGACCGAGAATAATTTCGTTTACCGTAGTATCCTGCTTTTTATATGATATGCCGAAATCCCCGTGAAGCAGATCCGACCAGTACATTATGTACTGCTCCCATACGGGCTTATCGAGGCCATATTTAGCTTCTATAGCCGCGAGAACCTCCCTGGGAACCTTTTTTTCCTCGGCGGGGCTGAAAGGCCCTCCGGGCATTGCGTGCATAAGCAGGAACGCTATTGTGATAAGCACTATCACGGTCAGAATTCCGGCGAACAGGCGCTTCAATATATACCTGAACATATTCCTAAATTCCCTCCCTGTCCGCAAAATATGAATTTTTTAAGCGCTGAAAAAGCCAAACATTCATCGCGCATTAGAACTATTATAAAACCCACGGTCGTACTTTGCAAGTAAATATTTACTATAGCAATCGTATTTGACGCTATTTGGAGGTATTTAGCCGAATAAAATCGCCTGATAATCGTTGACACGTTCGCATTTGTGTGATATTATGGATATAGAAAATAAGAATTTTCGCCACTCGTAAAGATTCATTTTTAAAGGAGGTCTAAACTTATGAAAAGGTTCCTCGCTATCGTTCTCGCTTCTATCATGCTTCTGGCTATGGCGCCGGCCGCTGTTGCCGAAAACGCCATCATCTACGAGATAGCCGACGATCCGGAGCAGATGGACCCGACGCTCAACTCGTATTCCCGCTCGTCGATGGTGCTTCAGCAGTTGTTCAGAGGGCTTTACAAGCTCAACTCCGACGGCTCGGGCTTCATCCCCTGCCTGGCCGAAAGCTACGAGGTCAGCGAAGACCAGCTTACCTACACCTTCAAATTGAAGGAGGATTTGAAGTGGTCGGACGGCTCGCCTCTCACCGCCGCCGATTTTGAATACTCCTGGAAGCGCGTACTCAATCCCGATGTCGCCAGCCGCGCTCAGTCCGACATGTGGGTTCTGAAAAACGGCAGGGCTTACGCCAACGGCGAATGCTCAGCCGACGAGGTCGGCGTTACCGCCGTGGATGACACGACCCTCGTAGTCGAACTCGAAGCTCTTACCCCGTGGTTCATATCGCTCACCGCCATCACCTCGTACTTCCCGGTCAAAAAGGAAGTCGTGGAAGCCGAAGAGCCGTGGACGCGCTCGCCCGAGACCTATATAAGCAGCGGCCCGTTCATGCTCGAGGAAATAAGCTCCCTGGCCTATATCAGAATGGTCAAAAACCCCTACTACGTCGACGCCGACGACGTTCAGACCGATACTCTCACCTACATGATAATCCCAGACGCCGCGACGGTTCTCACCGCCTATAATAACGGCGAGATAAACGTGGCCGACAACCTCTCCTCCGACGCCATAGCCCAGTACAAGGACACCGACGAGTTCTCCTCCATAGGAAGAATCGGCATACAGTACTGCGACTTCAACTGCGACCTTCCCGAGTTCAGCGACAAGCGCGTAAGGCAGGCCTTCGCCATATCCATCGACAGGCAGGCCGTCCTCAACGCCCTTCGCATCACCGAACCCGTTATCTACGGCTTCATCCCCTATTCGCAGCCTTCGCTTACCGATCCCGACAAGTCCTACCGCGATATAGCGGGCGATATGTTCGAGATGGACGTGGCTAAAGCGCAGCAGCTCATGGCCGACGCAGGATATCCCGCGGGAGAAGGCTTCCCGACCGTCGAGATAGTCACCAGAGCCGACAACGAGCAGCGCCTGATGGCTCAGATTCTGGGCGAAATGTGGAAGGCGAACCTCGGAGTCGACTATTCCATAACCACCTACGAATCCGCGACCTATTGGGACGAGCTTGAGATGGGCAATTTCTCCGTCGACCGCAACGGATACACCTGCGACTACCTCGATCCCGTCGCCAACCTCAAGATATTCGTCACCGGCTCCAACGCCTATGAGAACAACTGGGACGACCCGGTGTTCGACGCCATGATCGACGCCACCGATAAGGAATCCGATCCGGCGAAGCGCGAACAGCTCATAATCGAGGCCGAAAAGTACCTCATCGAGGAAATGCCCGCGATGCCCATGTACTCCTATGAGGACACCTTCCTCGTAAAGCCCGGCGTCAACGGCGTCATCAAAAACGCCATAGGCCACATCAACTTCGAATACGCGACTTTCGAATAAGTTATATAAATCGGCAAACGGGGCTGCCTCCAGGTGAGGCAGCCCCGTCGTCGTTATGGAACGCGGGACAGTATAACGAATGCGATGAAACGATTGAGGTTGGCATATGGCAAAAGAGCGCTCTTTCTACGCATCTTTTCATATCATATAAACATAAATTTCACATTTAATGTATCGCAGTGGACATACACGGCGGAAAAAATATGATATTATAAATCACGCAAACGTAAGTATATATAAACCTGCGGAGGTATTATGCTTGAATCCCTGGAAGCTTTATGATAAACTGATAGCCACGGTTGATGATGACAAAGTATCCCGCGTCCGCATTGGCGCAAGCTGGACTATGGTCGAGACGGAATCGGGACGCGCGGGACTTGCCTCAAGCTCTTCGGGCGGATCCGTTATAACGGACATGTCTCAATTCGCGGGCATGCCCCTCTCGCGGGCGGCGGAAATGATAAAATCGTGGGATTTTTCTCAAGCCGCAATCGGCCTTGCCGCGATAAACGCTCATCTCAATCGCGGGGCGTTATTCGGCTCTCAGCAAAACCCCGACGCTTTTTTGCGCTATCGCGATATGGCGCGCGGCAAAAAAGTCGGCGTAGTAGGCCACTTCGCGTATCTGGAGAGCAGGCTGGCTGGGATATGCGATATGTGCGTGCTTGAAAGAAAGCCCTCTGCGGGCGATTACCCCGATCCGGCGTGCGAATACCTGCTTCCCGAAATGGACGTGGTTTTCATAACCGGAAGCGCCGTCATAAATAAGACGATGCCTCGCCTTTTAGAGCTTTGTAAAAACGCCTTTACCGTCATATGCGGGCCTTCGACGCCCATGGACGGGGTTTTCTTCGAAATGGGCGCCGACGCGCTTTGCGGATTTTGCGTGAACGACGCTCGCGATTGCCTTCGCCTGGTAGCGCAAGACGCGGCAATATTCCCATGCGGGCAAATGGTCTGCGTCGAAAGGGGAGAGATAATTGAAAGCCTCACTTAAAAAGCTGCGCGGGATACTAAGCTCGATGAAGCTTGGCATAGCGATTCTTGTAATCATACTTGCGCTTTGTGTCGCCGGAACGCTTATACCGCAGGGACAAAACCAGCAGTATTATCAGCAGCTTTACGGTTGGTTCGCAGGCTTTATCGCGTTTGCCGGACTCGACCGCATATACTCCATGTGGTATTTCGCCGCGCTGTTCGGATTCCTATGCCTGAACCTGGTATTTTGTTCGATATTGAGGCTCAGGTGCATACCCGCTCGCGAACGGCACCTGGTTTCCGCGGCGCAACAGGGGGAAGTCAACCTTCCCGCAAGCGCCGATGAGATTAATAAGGCAGCCGGCGGCAGGTCTTCGGCGTTTCTTCGGGGGCGGGCGGGGCTGTACGGCTCGTTTATAACGCATGTAGGCCTTTTGCTGCTGCTTATAGCGGGGGGATGCACCCTTGCGCTTCAGGAAAATTTCGATTATAATATATTCACAGGCGACAGCGTCGAACTGTCCGACGGGACGGTTTTGCGCGTCGATGCCTTCAGCGTTACCGACGATGAGGGCAATATCGAATATACGTCTGATATCGCGCTGACCGCTCCCGACGCGAGGTCTCTCGAAGCGCGGATACGGGTGAATCACCCCGCGCGTTTCGACGAATGGACTATCTATCAGCAAAGCTACGGCTACTCCGCGGCAGTAAACATTCAAAACGGCCCCGACGACCCCGGCGAGGAGGTTTTGCTGGACGAAGAAGCGTTTCTGACGCTCGACGGTGAATACGGCGTCGCGTATTATACGATGTATCCCGACTATGTCGCAGATGACGAAGGAAATATCGCGCCCATGTCGTCGTCGTCCGGGGATATGCCAAATCCGCTTTACCTGATTTCCGTCATCGACGAAGGCGGAACGCAAATGGGATACGCCATGATGAACAGCGTCTATCAGGTGGACGGCGTGACCTACACTTTCCTACCGCCCAGAGCCTATCCGGGACTCAGGGTTAAATACCTGCCGGGATGGGTGCTTCCTGTACTCTACCTCTCATTTGTGGTACTTATCGCGGGACTCTATATCTGCTTTTTCATAACGCCCGTGGCGATTTGCGCGAAAAAGAACGGCCTGTGCGTAGTCAGCGCCAGAGACACCGACGCGGCCGTCGAAGCGCTGTTGGATAGATTAGGGAGGGACAAATAATGCTCAATACGCTGTTCACGATCTCGGTTGGACTGTATTTCATCGCGACGCTTCTCCAATTCGGATTTTCCGCCTTTAAAAAGAACTGGCTTAAAAAGGCCGCGTGGGTTGGCCTTATAGCGGCGGCGGCGACGCATACCGCGTATCTCGTCGCGCGCGGCATTGCAGGCGGAAGGCTTCCTATGGCCAATCAATTTGAATTCGCCTGTTGCTTCGCCTGGGGCATAGCGGTTATGGGCATATTCTTCAAGCTTTTCTCAAAGCGCGACATGGATTGGGTAGCCGCGGTATCGACTCCCATGGCGTTTCTCATAATCTCCTACGCAGCCTTGCAGCCGCAGGAGATAACCGAGTTGATGCCCGCGCTTCGAAGCGCGTGGTTCTCGCTTCACATAGGCGCCGCCGTATTCTCATACGCCGCGTTCGCCATAGCCGCATGCGTAGGCGTGAGGTATGTCGCCATAGAGCGCAAGTCCGACGAGGGCACTTTGCGCCATACCGACAACTTTTCCTACAAGCTCATATGCTTTGGCTTTTTGATGCTCAGCGTGGTCATACTCTCAGGCTGCGTGTGGGCGGAACAGGCGTGGTCGTCATTCTGGAGCTGGGATCCCAAGGAGACATGGGCGCTCATCACCTGGATAATCTACGCGATATACCTGCACCAGAGGCTGCGCATGAAATGGCGCGGACACAAAATGGCGTGGTTTGCCATAATCGCGTTTATAGCGGTATTGTTTACCTTCGTTGGCGTCAACAAATTGCTTCCGGGACTTCACTCATACGCGTAATGAAAAGCGAAGCACAACCCCGCATAAGCAATATCATAAAAGATATGCCGAAAGCCTGCGATTACTGGCGCGGGCTTTTTAAGCGTCTGGACGACGGGGAGCTTTGCCGTCAGATGGACGTACTGCGCGAAGAAACGGCGCGGGGCGTCGCGGCGAAAAAGAGGCTTCCCAGGGTGTTCGCCCTGGCTGCCGAGGCGTGCAGGAGGGTTATGGGACTTGTGCCATACCCCGTGCAATACATGGCGGCCGCGGCGCTGGCCGATTGCGAAATAGCCCAGATGAACACCGGCGAGGGCAAGACGCTCACCTCCATACTCCCCGCGTGCTTCAGGGCGCTTGACGGGAAGGGCGTTCACGTGATTACGGTGAACGAATACCTTGCCCGCCGCGATTTCGAGGCAAATTCCCCGGTATACGCCCTTTTGGGATTTTCCACGGGATTGTCGCTATCTGGCATGGACGTGAAGGAAAAACAAAGCGCCTATGCCTGCGACATTACCTATTCCACCGCCACCGAAGCCGGGTTCGACTGGCTTCGCGACGGCATGGCCACAAAGCGCGAACACCGCGTACAGCGCGGGCTTTACTGCGCGATAGTCGACGAGGCCGACAGCATACTGCTCGACGAGGCGGTAACGCCCATGATACTTTCGGGCGGCGGCAAGGGCGATGACAGGGATTACAGAATAGCCGATACCCTTGTCAAATACCTGAAAAAGACGGTGTACGACTCTCTCGACGACGACGAGCGCGCGATAGACGAATATCCGGGCGATTACGTGGTCGATCGCCGCCGCAGGCTGACGTTTCTGACGAGCGAGGGCATAAGAAAGGCGGAGAGGTATTACCGCACCGAAAACCTGTTTGATATAAAGAATCTTAAAAACTATCATTTTTTACTTCAGGCTCTCGACGCCTACGGCATATTGGAACGCGACGTGGACTATATAGTTGTCGAAGGCAAGGTATTGATAGTCGACCGGAATACCGGAAGGGTCATGCAAGGCCGGCGTTACAGCGCGGGACTTCATCAGGCCGTTGAGGCCAGGGAGGGGCTTGAGATACATCAGGAAAGCCGCGTGCTTTCGTCTGTGACATATCAGAATTACTTCATGAGTTATACATATCTCTCCGGGATGACGGGGACCGCGTGGCAGGCGCGAAGGGAGTTGTCGGACACCTATGGCGTTCGCGTGAGAAAAATTCCGCCAAACCGCCCATGCATACGCATAGACCGCCCCGACAGGTTTTTTCCGAACGGGGAAGCCTCGCTTGAAGCGCTTGTACAAACGGTAAAAGCGGCGCATTCAAACGGCAGACCGGTTCTGGTAGGCACCGTTGACGACAGGACGAGCGACGAGGTGTCCGCGCGCCTTAGTGACGCGGGTGTCCCTCACAGGGTGCTCAACGCCCGGCAAAACGCCGAGGAAGCGGATATGATAGCTTCGGCCGGTATGCCCGGAAGCGTCATAGTCGCGACGAACATGGCCGGACGCGGGACGGATATACGTCTTGGCGGCGGCGACCCCGATCTCGCCGAAAAAGTGAAAAAACTTGGCGGGCTGTTGGTCGTGGGCGCGAGGCGGCAGCGTTCAAGCAGGGTTGACCGTCAGCTTGCCGGCAGAGCGGGACGCCAGGGCGATCCCGGAGAGAGCGTCTTTTTCGTAAGTCCCGACGACGATTTGATAAGGCTTTTCGGCGACGGCGACGCCAGCAGGCGCGGCGTCGTAAAGGCGCAGCGGCGCGCGGAAGCGGAGGACGCCAATCAACGCTCGTCGGCGCTGGAAACGGACACCATATTGCAGATACACCGCCAAAACCTGCTAAAGCAGCGCGACAGGCTGCTCGACAGCGGCGCGTCCGGCAAGATACTGCGCGAGATGATAAACCTTTTAATCGATAGGATGATTAATGACTATCCCGATCCCGCCGACGGTTTTTCGCGGTTTCGCGTGGCGTATTTCAGGGTGTTTGGAATTCGCTCGCCTTCGGGTTCCGATTCCGGGCGGGACAATCTGAATCCGTCGCGCGACGAGGACTATCCCGACGCGGCGGCGTATGAAAAAAGCGCCGTTAACGCGCTTTGCGCGCTTGAGCGCAAAGCGCCCGGCGCTTTCGACGAGATTTCCCGCGCGGTGCTGCTCCAACTGGTCGATGAAGCGTGGTGCGATTTTCTCGAGGGCTACGAGGAATTGAAAGAGGGGTACCGGCTTATGTCGAGCGGCAAAGGAAAACCGTACATAACGCTTATACAGCATTCAGCCCTTATGCTCGATGCCGCAAACGCCTACATACTCGAGGAAGGCCTTCGTCGGGTATTCCGTCTTAAGGTAGAAAAAGACTCCCAGTTACTGTTCGATTAAGTGACGCCAAACTCTTTACCATCTTTGTGAGGACTGCTTGCGTTACTTTCCTATTACCGAAGATGGAGAGCTTTTTAATGGCCTCGTGTCTGTCACGCCATCATATACGCCTTTACAACTCACCCTGCCGCGATATTTTTTGCCTGTAGTGCCATTGTAGTACGTCGTATATGAGTATGATTCTCCGCTGCCATATTTATCGTTGACGTTTTTTACTGTCACCCACTTGGTTCCGTTGTACTCCTGTATCAGGATAGTTGTGAAGCCTAGCATGGTGGTGATCTCGTTAGCCCTGACACTGGCTTTGGCCTTGATCCTCCCATCACTCAAGGCTTCTACCACGACATTATAGCTTTTAATAATATCGCTTACGCGAGCATGGGCGAGCTGCGGTGCTAAGGATAGCGTAATGATAATTACTATCAGTAAATAGAATAGTCTTTTTTTCATGGGCTACTCCTTTCGGGTATGGATTTTATCATCTTGATTATTTCGTCGGTGGAGGACGACCTGACGCTTAAATGACAGGTGTATGGCGGCGCGTAGCAAAAGGCGTTCATCCATTTGCTGTTGCTGTATATGGTGTACTTTAGCCCATTATGCTCCATCTCCTCATAGATAACATCATCCTTCTCCAGCCACATACCTACTTGAATCTCAGCACTATGATATTTTGTGATATCTATAGACGCAAATGTGCGTTGATCTTTGTGGAATCCCGCATATATTTCGGTTGAGGAACTATCATCGCTAACTATATTCGTAAATTGATA
>JAUNBY010000401.1 GCA_030526935.1 Clostridia bacterium | reverse complement strand
ATTATAGAAAACCTTTTGAACCGCTTATTTTTTTCCGGTTACAGCCGCTTACACTCATGAGCCGCGCGGTTTTTCGGCCGCCTTTTCCGTGGCGGCTCATGGCGGGGCGCCGCTTGCCGCCGGGTTATTCGTGAGGGATAAGTTTGAATTTCATACTTTCGCGTGTTAAAATTTACAAATAGATGGACAAATTGCCATTAATATAGTAAACTAAGATTAGTTTGCAAGTATTGTCGATAATCATGTATAAAAGGCCATGTCGAAAGGAAGACTGCGTTATGAAGAAGTTTTCAAGGATGTTTATCTGTTGCCTGATTTTCTCGTTAATTGCGGCCTTCGCGCTGGAACTGCCCTCGAGCGCGCTTGCCGAGGGACTTGGCTATCAGGAAATCTCATATTCGTACAAAGACGGCGCGTTTGGCAAAAGCCTTGCTTCGGGCTTTGTATACAGCGACAGTATGCTGCTTGAAGACGCGAATGAATTGTCTACGGACGTCGCGAAAGCGTCCGTAGCTCTGGCGATGGCGGCTTATTCCAGCAGCGAAATCAATTCCATTCTCGCGAATAATGAGAAAATGGGCTACAGCGAGGTTGGAAACAGCCGCTCCAGTTCGTATAATCGCAATATAAACATTAACGATTGCGACCACGTCGCCTATTCGATTTACAGAAAGGTGATTACGGATGAGCAGGGAATTGAGCGCGTGATCTACTGCGTTCCGGTTTGCGGCACGCGAGCGAACAGCGAATGGATAAGCGATTTTAACTTTGGCGACGGCGACGACCATGCGGGTTTCTACGCCGCCGCTCAAGAGGTCTACGATGATTTGACCGGTCGATTGAGTGGCGACGGCTATTCAAAGTCGCAGAGGATCATCTGGCTGACCGGACACAGCCGGGGCGCGGCGGTTTCTAACATCGTCGCGGGATGGCTGACGAACAGGGGCGATTACGCCGCCGCCAATCATATATTCGGCTATACGTTCGCGTGTCCGTTTGTCAGCAAGGGCGCGAATACCTCCCTTAATAACATTTATAATTTTAACATTTCAGGCGACCTTATAACGACGCTGCCCTTGCGCGACTGGGGTTACAGGCGTAATGGACGGACGATTGAACTTGACGCCGGCCATAAACATAATTTCTTACAGCGCTTTAAGGCGGAAGGCGGCGTTACTTATAATGGTATGAGCTCGAACGACGTATGGATCGACGCGCTGAAAACGGTATTCACGAGCGAGGAAGCCGCAAAAAAGCCCCTGTCAAAATTGGTCTTGAATATACTCGGTTACGCGCTTGGCGGAAAAAACGACTCGAATGTCTGGCAACTGATCACGCATTGTAATGCGGATATATTGTTTACAGAAGCAGATATATTATTTAATATCATTAAGTCAAAACTTACTAATACCAGTTCAATTATGTCCGCCACAAATACGCTTGCGAATATGACGGAGGATTATTTTACGTTATCATCCTTTATCAGGGATAACCGTAGTGAAGTAGCCGCGATGGATGAAGTCGAGTTCGCAGCGTTCCGTTCCGCAAATTCCGCTATGATTTCACGAATCGCCTCGTCGGTCGGATACGCGATAACAAGCCCAACCGATTTTTTAGATGCGCTCGACGACTTGAGCATAATGAATTCAAGTGTCGTCACAGTATACGACGCGATTTCCGTCGCGGCTGATTTGTTCCTGGACTCGAACGGCAATCCCAAGGACGCCATTTTTCACGCTCACACTCAGTCGGCTTACACGCTGTGGATCAACTCCATGTACTATGGATACAGAGGCTGGTATGGGAATACGGACGTCATCCGCGCCGCCGCGCCCGCGAATATAACCGGCATAGGCCAGGGCTGCTTTCGCAACTGCTCGAATATGGCAGGGTTTTCCTTTGCCGGAAGCTTGAAGCATATCGGAAAAAACGCGTTTTACGGGCTTGAGAAGCTTAATATGTCCATGCAATTTGGCGGCAGTCTTGAATACATTGGCACCAGCGCATTTTATGGATGCGCAGGTATTACTGGAGATGTTGATCTTTCAGGGGGGATTACCTCTATAGGCAACTACACATTCTATGGCTGCGTGGGCTTGGAGATCGTGGAGATACCGGACAGCGTGACGGGAATCGGGACATATGCGTTTTACAACTGCAACGGGATGAAAAGCATAAAGCTGCCGATATCCGCGAAATACGTCACAAGTAGTTATACAACATTTATTGGTTGCTCGAGCATAGAGGCCATAGAATACACGGTGGGAGATGGAAGTGTATTTGAAGCATATGAAAATTCGAAAAGCAATAACTACACACTGGCTGGCGTATCAAGCGCCACGTTGAAGACCATGAAGTTTGGCGAGGGCGTCACGTCATTGCCAAAGAGGATAGCGTATAACTGTGCGGCGCTGGAAACTATAGAGTTGCCTGAAACGCTGACGATGATCAGCGAATACGCTTTCTATGGTTGTAGCGCATTAACAGAGATGACGATACCCACTGGTGTGACGTCAATTGGAGCATCTGCTTTTTCCGGCTGCTCAAACTGGGCAGGAGAATTCCCGATATGGGAGACACAAACAGCGATAGGTGGGTCTGCGTTTAACGGATGCGCCAAGTTGACCGGGAACGTGAAATGGCCTGAAGCCGTTACCTACATAGGCGGATCTACATTCTATGGCTGCACAAGCATGGAGATCGTGGAGATACCGGACAGCGTGACGGGAATCGGCTCATTGGCGTTTTACAACTGCAACGGGATGAAAAGCATAAAGCTGCCGATATCCGCGAAAT